>JBCCVY010000382.1:0-1636 GCA_039194725.1 Pseudomonadota bacterium | reverse complement strand
GCGGGCCTTGCCATGATCCGGTCCGACAAAAAGACCGCGACGCACAAGCCGCCCATGCTTCTGGCCACTGACGGCGACGACCTCTCGGCCGAAAACGCCGCCACCGGTGAGCGGCTGCTGCCAGTGGCACGCGATGTCACCCGCACCTTGTCATCAGCCATGCGCGACCTGAAGTCCGACGGCATGCAAGGGAAACTGCGCCTCGGCATACCGGATGACCACAGCCAGCAGATGCTGTCACAGATCATCGGCGAGTTTGCGCAGTCCCACCCCCGGGTAGAGCTCGACGTATCCTGCGCGCTGAGTGCCGGGTTTCCCGCCGCCCTTGCCTGCGGTGACATGGACATTGCCGTCTATGAGGTGGAGCGGCCGGACAACCGGCAAGAAGTGTTGCGGACCGAACAGACCTTCTGGATGATGTCGCGCCACCATGATCTGTTACAACGCGACCCGCTTCCGGTTGCGCTGTTTGACCGCGAATGCTGGTGGCGCGACGTTGCACTGGCTGCCTTGCATGCCAGCGGCCGCCCGTTTCGGATCGTCTACTCAAGCCAGAGCGTTGCCGGCGTGACGGCGGCAATTGAGGCCGGCGTCGCAATCGGGCTTCTCAGCGAAACTTCGCTGAGCGACAGTCTGACAACGCTGTGCACCGAGCACGGGTTTGCCGACACGCCAACGTCTGTTCTTGTGCTGGACAGCCGAACCGGACCCGACAATGTTGCCATGCAGGCGATGAAGGCAGCCATCCGCGAAGCATTCATGGCGGGCTGAACGCAAAAACAGCCGGGCTCACCGCCCTAGCCAGTCAGCCGGCATTCGTTGTATTGCTGGCAAGGGAACTCATTCATCCGTCGAAGGCAAGGGCGACAAGTGGGCAGTGCAACCGTCAATATCGTACTGCCGCTGTTCGCCATCCTGCTGGCAGGCTATTTCGCGGGCCGTTCCGGCCTGTTCGGAGATAACAGCAGCGCGGTGCTGAACCGTTTCGTGTTCGTGGTTTCGCTGCCCTCGCTGGTGTTCGTTTCACTGTCGCGCGTAACCGTGGACCAGTTCTTCAACTGGCCGTTCCTGGGCACGCTCGGCGGCGACATGCTGGCCACATACCTGATTTCCATGGCGGTGGCGCGACTGGTGTTTCCCGGCAGCCTGGCGCAACTTGGCCTGCACGGGCTGGCGGCGATGTACTCCAGCACCGGCTACATCGGTTTGCCGATCCTGCTGATCGCGTTCGGCAATGAAGCCCTGGTGCCCGGCATCATCGGCGCGGTTATCACGGGCGCGGTGTTTATGCCGATCGCAATCGTCCTGGTCGAGATCAGCAAACGTGACAAATCCCGGCCGTTCAATCTGACCCCCCTGATCAACGTGGCGCGAAACCCGATTTTCATAGCCACTGCCGCCGGCCTGCTGGTGTCCGCATCCGGGTTCGGGCTGCCCAAGCCGGTTGCCATGTTCTGCGATCTGCTCGGTGGGGCGTTCACCCCGTGCGCGCTGTTTTCCGCCGGCCTGTTCATGGTGGGTTGCAAGGTCTCGGGCGACGGCCGCGAAATCAGCTGGCTGGTTTTGATGAAGCTGGCCATTCACCCGCTCATCACATGGTGGCTGGCCTACCATGTGTTTGAACTGGAGGGCATCT
>JBCCVY010000381.1:0-2319 GCA_039194725.1 Pseudomonadota bacterium | reverse complement strand
GCCAGCTGCAGCAGAAGAGCAACGCAGCCGATGAGGATGATCAGCTTGACTGGCCAGATAGGAGCGATGAAATCACCCACGGTTCCGACAAATGTGTTGCGCTCCCAGGCCTTCGTGAACAGCGGATAACTGGCGCTGAGCAGCGCAAAAATCACAAAGAAACCGGCTGCACAGTAGATCAGCTCCAGCATGGCCCGCACGCGTGGTACGGACAGCTCCAGCGCATCGATCAGCGCATCGGTGCGGGTGAACCGGCCCATACGAAATGCCTGGCCGACCTGCAGGAAAACAATGGCGACGATCGACATCGAAACCATTTCCGGTACACCGGACACCGGCGACAGGAAAAGTTCACGGCCTATGATGTCACTGTTGATCAGGATCATCAGAGCCAGGATCAGCAAAGTGCCAATCACGTTGAGGCCCATCGTGATGCGGTCGATGATCCGCTGAACGGTGTCGATGAAAACAGGCATGAGTGCGCCGCCTTGTGAGAACGCCCGGGCAATCACTGCCCGGGCGATCCGTCATGGGTTTGGACTATTCCTTGTCCCAGTCGCGCAGCGGTGTGGCGCCGGAATCGCGCATGGCATTCATGTAGGCGGCCAGAACCTTGGAGCCCGGCTGGCCTTCGCTGTCCAGCTTGGCGGCCCAGTCCTTGGCGACATTTTCCATGCCCTTCACCCATTCCATGCGGAACTCAGGCGAGACTTCCTTGATGGTCGCACCGTTGGCTTGCATGGCCTCGAAGGCAGCAGCAACTGCGGCCTCAAGGTCCTTGTGATACTCTTCGCGCTGGGCCACGCCACCCTTCTTCAGAGCCTTCTGAAGGGCCTCGGGCTGAGCATCGAACCAGTCTTTGTTCGCCGCGATACCACCGGCATATTGCGCCCCGAAACCAACCTTTGTGATATGCGGTGCGACCTCATAAAGCTTGCCCGGCAATGCGGCAGAGGCAAACACGATGACACCGTCATAAACACCTGTCTTGATCTCATTGTAATAGGTGGTCAGGTTGCCTGACACACCGATGGCACCGGTGCCTTTCAGCCAGTTGACGGCCGGTCCGGGCGCGCCGATTTTCTTGCCCTTGAGATCTGCCAGGGAATTGACCGGGAATGTGGTCATCAGCAGGTAGTCATCAATGCCGATGGCAGCACCCAGATACTCCAGGTTGTTGGCTTCCCAGGCCTGGCGAAGCTCCTGGTTCTCCTCATGCAGCGCGTCGATCAGATTGGAAATGGCCGTCGCATCGCTGGAGACGAAAGGTGTGAAATACGTCACGTTCTGTGGCGACAGCTTTGCTGCCTCGAACAGACTGGAGACCAGACCGACTTCCGCCAGACCCTCTTCAACCGCCTCCAGAACACCGCCTACCTTGGCAAGCGAACCACCATACTGTTCGCTCCAGTTGACCGTAATGTCTGTGCCTTCCAGCGCCTTGTTGACGGCCGGAATGAAAGTCTGGTTGGTGTGTTTGACCCAGCGGAACACCGGCGGGTGGCCGGCGGCTACGGTGATGTCGATGGTTTCGGCTTTCGCCGCCACGGTGGCTCCTGCCAGAACGGCTGTTGCCAACAGGGCCGATACAAGTCGTTTCATGTTTTCCTCCTGGTTGTCGGCATTTTCTGTTTCGCTTGCCCGGGCTACGATCCGGGCGGGTGGATCCTCTATTGCTTCTTGCTGCTGCTGCGGCGACCTTCAAGCGCGCGAATGCCGGCACAGGCGAACGTGACAACTGAGGAAACGGTTTCCTCTGTGTCCGTGTCGTCGCACAAACCATCTGAAAGACGGTCGGCTCGGCCCGTCTTGGCCATCACCGACAGGGCGACGGAAATGGCAAACAGATAGCCACGCACGGCCGCTGCTTTGTCGAGCCCGGGCATCACCTGCATGATGGCGTCAATGGATCGCCGGGCAATCGGATCGTAATTCTCCTCGGCGACGCGTTTGGACAGTTCGTCAGCCGAATTGTTGAAGGAAACGATGAGCCGTGCGTAGGCGTCACCGCCGCGCTCGACGTCATGACCGAGTTCAATGGTCGGTCGCAGCAGCGCTTCCATCAGCATTTCGAGGGTGGGGACCGAGCCGTCGAACAGTCGGTCAAGCGCCGCATGACGACGGTCGTTGATTTCACCGGAACGGCGCGCCACCACGGCGCAGAAAAGCTGTTCCTTGTTCTGGTAGTAATAGTGGACCATCGCCTGATTGACATCGGCATCCCGGGCAATGGCCCGGATCGAGGCGCCGCCGTAGCCCAGCTCGGCGAAGGCCCGTTCCGCCGCATTCAAAATGGCGGTTCTGCTGTCTTTCTGCCTG
>JBCCVY010000380.1:0-2558 GCA_039194725.1 Pseudomonadota bacterium | reverse complement strand
TTGTGACACGATGTTCCACCCTTGTTGCAACTGCCCAATATTTTGGGTCAGGTCCCATTGATCTTATGCAATTCTGTTTGAAAGAAAACATCCGAATGATGGTGAAGAAGCGCAAGGCAAGGCTCTCCTGCCTTGTCGAGCATTTTTCGCCTTCAGGCGGGTGTTTTCTTTCAAACCCTTAAGGGCGGGGTCTATTTTGCCTCTGACTGCGTTGAAAGGTCTTGAAAACCGGACGGTTTCCTGCGCCTTTTCGCCTTGCCAGAGGCAAAACATCCTCCCGCAGAATGGATAAGATCAATGGGACCTGACCCAACCATAGGACAGCTTTCCGATAATGGCCAATGCATTCAAAACATCTATATTGTGCCTGACCAATTCGCAGCGGAGACAATTCCATGACAACGTCCGGCAAGCCCACGACGGCTTTGACCATCGATCAGGTTGATAACCTCACAGACCGCCAGCAGGCCTATTTCGACAAGTGCACCGAGAAGCTCGGCTTCATACCGAATGTGCTCAGGGCTTACGCCTTTTCATCTGTCAAGCTGCAGGCATTTGCCGACATGTACAACGATCTCATGCTGGGCGACTCGAACCTGTCCAAACTGGAGCGCGAAATGATTGCCGTTGCCGTGTCCGGCGTGAACCAGTGCTATTACTGCCTGACCGCCCATGGCGCCGCCGTCCGGCAACTCTCCGGCGACCCGGCGCTTGGTGAGCAGATGGTGATGAATTTCCGTGCCGCGGACCTGGACGCGCGCCAGACCGCAATGCTGGAATTTACCGACAAGCTGACCCGCAGTCCGCACGCAATGGTCGAGGCTGACCGGCAGGCGCTGCGCGCTGCCGGTTTTTCCGATCGCGACATCTGGGATATCTCGAGTGTTGCCGCATTCTTCAACATGTCGAACCGGATGGCATCTGCGGTGGACATGCGGCCCAATGATGAGTATCACGCGCAGGCCCGCTGACGGGCCGTAACAGTTTCATCTGCAGACCATGCATTCATTGACGGACCTGGTTCCTGTGACCGGGCTGCTCACGACAAGAATCTCACGAGGCCTCAACTCTCATGGCTTTAGACCACGCCTCCCGGCGCACGTTCGCAATCATTTCGCATCCTGATGCGGGCAAGACCACGCTGACGGAGAAGCTGCTTCTTGCCGGTGGCGCCATTCGCCTTGCCGGCGCCGTGCGGACCCGGGGTGACCAGCGCCGCGCACGCTCAGACTGGATGAAGATCGAGCAGGACCGCGGCATTTCGGTCACCAGCTCAGTGATGACGTTCGACTATAACGGCCACACCTGCAACCTGCTCGACACGCCGGGCCATGAGGACTTTTCCGAAGATACCTACCGCACGCTGACCGCGGTTGATTCCGCGATCACGGTCATTGATGCGGCCAAGGGCATCGAGAGCCAGACCCGCAAGCTGTTTGAGGTGTGCCGGTTGCGTGACATCCCCATCGTCACTTTCGTCAACAAGGTTGACCGCGAAGGCCGCGACGGCTTCGAACTGCTCGATGAAATCCAGGAGATGCTGGCGCTGGACGTGTCGCCGATGATCTGGCCCATCGGCATGGGGTCGGACTTTTACGGCTGCTACGACATGCGTGACGGATCGTTTGCACGGGCGTCGAGGCGCGGTGGTGATTTCGACGAAACCCTCCATGTGCCGTCTCCTGAGAAGCTTGCCGAGATGGCCGGCGTGCCGGACCATATCGTGACCGCTTCATCCGAAGCCATTGAACTGGCACAGGCAGGCTATGCGCCCTTCGACCAGACTTCGTTTCTGGAAGGTCACCTGACACCGGTGATATTCGGCAGCGCCCTGAACGAGTTTTCCGTACAGCCGCTGCTCGACCTGATAATTGGTCAGGCACCGCCACCACGGCCCAGCCCGGCGGAACCGAGAGAGGTGCAGCCGGATGAAGCCAAGGTCACCGGCTTCATCTTCAAGGTGCAGGCCAACATGGACAAGAACCACCGTGACCGCGTGGCCTTCATGCGGGTGTGTTCCGGTCACTTCAAGCGCGGCATGAAACTGAAACAGGTGCGCACCAGCAAGGACGTGCTGGTGCACAGCCCGATCTTCTTTCTGGCGCAAGATCGCGAGATCGCCGAAGAAGCTTGCGCCGGCGATGTCATCGGCATCCCGAACCACGGCACGGTGCGGGTTGGCGATACCTTCACCGAAGGCGAGGCATTGCGGTTCACCGGCCTGCCGGCATTTGCACCCGAAGCGCTGCGCCGGGTCCGCCTCGGCGACATGACCCGGGTCAAGCAGATGCGCGCCGCGCTTGAGGACCTTGCCGAAGAAGGCCTGATCCAGGTGTTCCAGCCCGAGGTCGGATCACAATGGATTGTCGGTGTCGTCGGCGTGCTGCAGCTTGACGTGCTGGCCTCGCGTGCCAAACAGGAATATGGCGTGGCGCTGGAGTTCGAAGCCTCGCCCTATGAGATGGCCCGCTGGGTCACGTCCGAGGACGCTGCAGCGCTCACGACTTTCCGCGAGCGCAACCGGCTGGCGATTGCGACCGATCGCGACGGCAGTTACG
>JBCCVY010000379.1:0-2632 GCA_039194725.1 Pseudomonadota bacterium | reverse complement strand
CTATGACCCGGTCGCCAAGGCAGTGCGCCTGAGCCCGTCCAATCATGACGGCCGATCAGTAACCGCCGTGGCGATTGCGGCTCACGAAGTCGGCCACGCGATGCAGGACGCTGACGGCTACAGGCCGCTGGCGTTGCGGACAAGGATGGCGACCGCGGCACAAAAGATACAGGGCATTGGATCGATATTGCTGATCGGCGCGCCCGTCGTCATGGCGATCACCCGCAAACCCTCCATCCTGTTGATCGAGATTGGTGCCGGTTTGGCCATCATGGCCACCGGGGTGCTGGTGCACCTGATAACCCTGCCAGTCGAATATGACGCCAGCTTCTCGCGCGCACTGCCGATACTGAAGCAAGGAGAGTACCTCAGGAAAGACGATCTGCCGGGCGCGAAAAAGGTTTTGCGGGCCGCTGCCTTGACTTACGTGGCGGCCGCAATGGTCAGCCTGCTTGACGTCATGCGATGGCTGCGGTTGCTGCGTTTCTAGTGCGTTTTGCAGGCGAATTCCCGGAATTCCGGCCTCTGTCGCAACGATTCCCATAAACTTTTAGCGACCCGCTTAAATCAACGGTAGCCCGGACTTGTTAGCTTTCCAGTCTCATCTGAAGCAAATGCGGCGAGGTGGAGGAGAGGTCGAATTGGATATTCTGGGTCAAGTCGAAGACAGACGCGGCACGGCACGGAACAAGGTGCTGAAGAGTGGTGTCGCGCTTACCATTGACGGAACGCGGCGCGAGGCCTGCGTCATCGACAATCTGTCGGATACCGGTGCTTTGCTGTTTGTGGAGCAGCCCGATCAGCTGCCGGATGAACTGGTTCTGGTCATAGACGGCGAAAGCAACAAGCGCCCGGCTCATGTCGTGAGGCGTGACAAGGGCAGCGTGGCGGTCAGTTTCGTAACCAGAAAGGCTGCCGAAACCACGGACACCGGATGGGTGTTTCCACCTGACCACGAAGACGGCTGATTTAGAGCGGGGAGAGACAGGGCAATGGCAATGTTTGGAACGGAGCAAGGCACCGAAGGCAAGAAACAGAAGAAGCAGCGCGCTGAGCGCCATGACTGCAAGCAGTTTGGCACATTGATCAGCCCGTGCGGCAACTTCACGGCGCCATGCCTGGTGTTGAACCAGTCGAGGACCGGCGCCCTGGTCGAGGTGGAATGGGCCGACGATATCGGTGACGATCTGATGCTGGCCGTGGACGGTGACAAGTACCGCCGCCCTGCCCGTGTCGCCTGGCGCGACAGCTTCCGCCTCGGCATAGAGTTCATCCTGCAGACGGACAAGCCTGAAAACCGCGCCAACTGGATCCTGCCGCTACCTGTGCAGGAATCACTCCCCGACGATTTCTTCGAGTAAGAAGAGATCGGCTCTGGGACCGGGTCCCTAGAAATTTTCCAGCCAGGGTCGCAACTCGGTCTCCTGGGTCCAGGCTGAACGGTGCTGGTTTGCCAGATGCCAGTAGGTGTCCGCGATGGCATCCGGCTCGAGCATGCTGTCCGGCTGGCCCGGCGCATCCTGGCGTTCCGGACGAGCCTCGCTTCGAATTCCGCCGTCAATGTTGACGTGGGTCACATGCACACCTTTCGGTTGCAGTTCGCGCGCCATGGACTGGGCCAGGCCACGCAGGGCGAATTTCCCCATGGCAAACGGCGCCGACATGGCATAGCCCTTCATGGAAGCCGAGGCACCGGTGAAGATAATCACCCCCCTGCCCGCAGTTGACATGCGTATCGCGGCCTGTCGTGCGACGAGGAAGCCGCCAAATCCAGTGACCATCAGGGCGCGATTGACATCGTCCGGATCAAGCTCGGTGATGGAACCGCGCACCCGGAAAGATGGATTGTAGACAACTGCATCCGGCGCACCCGACTTTGACTTGTCAAGGTTTGCAAACAGCACGTCGACCTGATCCGCTTTCGAGGCATCGCACGTGTAGACGTCCGCCCCGGTTTCCTTGACCAGCCCGCCCAGCTTGTCTGTATTGCGCGCGGCGAGTGATACAGCAAGGCCACCGGCATGGAACCTGCGGGCGATGCTGGCGGACAACCCCGCTCCGGCACCGACGATCAAGACATGGTGTAACTTGCTTTCAGACCTGTTAGACATCAGCTGACTGTATCCATCTTTTGTTTTCCGGGGAGTGCACCGTATTCATGGTCACCTGTAGCACAATTAACCTGCCACGCCATGCGGTCGGCACACAACACAGCTTGAAAGTCTGGCGATTTGGAGAACCGGGCAGCTCTCCAAAAGTCTACATCCAGGCGTCCATGCACGCAGATGAATTGCCGGCCAGCCTGGCCGCAACAAAACTGCTGCCCAAACTGACAGCCGCGGATGAAGCCAACAGGATCACCGGTGAGATAATCCTGGTGCCGGTGGCAAACCCGATCGGGCTGAACAATGTCAGCCTGCGCAACCACAACGGTCGCCACCATCTTCCCACCGGCGAAAACTACAATCGTGGATTTCACGACGTCTCCGACGAAGTGCTCAAGGCCATTGACGGCAAGATGGCAAACGGCCCGCAGGCGGACACGTCCCTGGTCAAAGCTGAAGTGGCGCGGGCGCTGGCCACCGCAACTCCGTCCAATGAAGCACAGGCACTCAGGCTGGAACTGATGCGG
>JBCCVY010000378.1:0-2636 GCA_039194725.1 Pseudomonadota bacterium | reverse complement strand
CGTGTGGCGTTTACTCTGCCACCTTCTTCAATCACCGCCTCGCCGTTTCCGAGTGTACCCACCCGTGTGGACAGTCATTGTTTGGTTGTTTGCGAGCTGTGATTTCCCCCTTTCTCCGTTCGCGACGGAATTATTCGAGCGAAGCGATGAATGTTGACAGGTTTACTATGTCATCGTCCGAAAGCTTTTTCGCATTCGGAGCCATCAACGGCGTGTTGGGGCCGAATCTTTCGCCCTTGCGATACCTTTCGAGCCTGTCGGCGAGGTATTCAACAGACTGGCCGAGAAGCTTCGGGTAGCTGGAAACACCCTTCCCCGTCGGCCCGTGACAAGCTCTGCATTTTTTTCTGTAGAGCTTTTCGCCAGCGGCAACGTCAGCCGCGGCCGTGTCAACCTTGCCTTCAGCGCTTTCCGTACTGCCTGCAGCTGGTGTTGCCACAGTCAAGGCAAGCGTTGCCGATATGACAATCAGCAAGGATACCGGATTACTCATCTGTGTTTCCTGTCGTTGCTTTCGGGCTGCCGGCATTTGCAATCAAGTCAGGCATGTCTCCGGCGTCGGAAAGCATCCAAACCAGGGTTTGACCACGTGGTGTCAATGCGCAGACAAGCTATTTCTTGATGTCAGCACAAAGATAGCGGGAGATCTCGAAACCAGCGTCAGTCTGATGCATCGCGGGCTTCGTCCAAACCTTTTTCATATCGAGTTCCTCCAATAGTGCTCGCCACCACACGCGGCAAACAGGCACCACTTAGTGTAGCCCAAAGCTTTCGCAGTTCAAGATTACCGGCATGAACTCAAAGTAGTATTATGATACCACGAAATCAAATTAATCTAGTCAGAACAATGTATTATGGTGTTTACTGGTGTGAACCGACATTCCGACCTGCGAAATCCAGGATACCGGCCCTGGCCTGCAAACCAAAAACCGCCGTCAACAAAAGCGACCATCAGGTTTCGCTCTTGGATCTCGGGTGCTAGGCGGAAACTGCGGTCACATCAATGGCAATGCGGCATTCTTCGTTGCCCAGGCCTGCGACCGGCAGGCCGGTGGAGGCCGGCCCCGGGCTTTTGTAGAAGCCGTGCCGGACTTTCATGTTGCCGTGCAGTTCCTGCTCCGATGCGCCGCCGGTGTAGTGGGCCGTCAGCTTGACCACATCGGAAAAACTCGCGCCTGCCGCGCGCAGGCCGGCGTCCAGGCCCTGCATGATGCTTGAGGTCTGCCCAACAAGGTCGAGGTCAGAGTTGGCGCACGTCCCGCTCGCCCAGATCATCCGGTCCGATCTTTTCAAGGTCAGACGCAGACCGCCGTCAGTGGTTTTGCCTGTGAGCACGGCAACCGGCTGCCGGCTGAACGACAGGGAAGCGGCAATGACCGGGCTTGCCGGATCTGCCAGACGAACAAGCGCATCGGGATTGGTAACAAACCGACTGGGCTGCAGATTGCGCGCCACCTGCTCTGTCTCGGTGCCGCCAGACATCCAGAAATCGGCGAGCAGATGCGCTGGATCCATTGCTTGCCGATCCAGCGCTCGGGTTATGAGGTCAACAGCCTCATCCGCCGTGCGACTGGCCAGGGATGCGGCGGCGTAAGCCGAAACCTGATCACCGGCGTCGATCAGTTCCAGCCGGACGCCATCGGTGTCAACAGGAGCACGCGCCTGTAGGTCGCTGGCCGCAAAGACATCAACCTCGATCAGCATGCCGTCATAGTAGAAGTGCGGCACCACTATCGGCACGATGAGCGGGCCGTAGCCGAAACGCGCAGTGATCAGTGCCAAGGCGTCTTCGGCTTCGCGCCCGGTCTTGGCGGCAAAGTAGACGTGGAGCTTGCCGACTGAGGACGGTTCAAAACCTGCTCGCGCCATAACCGTTTCGATCATGTCGCAGACGAACTCTGTCTGCGCCAGCAGATCCCCCGGCGCATGCACCGCGCCGGTTTCAGTTAGCGGGCACTGGCCGCAGGTCCAGCCCAGGTCGCCATCACGCACTGCTGTCGACACCGGCACATCGACCCGCATGGCAAACACGTTAAACGGGACATGCAGACGTTCGGCCATTTGTCTCTCTACCTCCCCGGCGGCACCACCTCGTAGCCCTTTTCCTCGGGCTCGTCGTCGACCAGGTCATCCGGGAAACCGTCGGCCAGCACGGACAGGCCGGTCGCCTCCTCCAGCCGCCTGATGATGTCGTCGGAATTGGCGCGCTGGCCATAGCGCTTCTGGCCGTCCTTCATGATGTCGATGATCATCGGAGAGATTTCCAGCGGCACGTTGTTGCGCTCCGCAATGGTCTGGAACAAGCCGATGTCCTTCAGCACCAGGTCGATGGTAAAGTTCACATCGCGCGAACCGTTGAGGATCAGCTGGCTTTCGGTCTCATGCACGAACGAGGTGCCCGACGAGATCTTCATGGCCTCATAGGTGGTGCCCAAGTCCATGCCGGCGGCCTTCATGGTGATCAGCGCCTCGCAGCAGGTCAAAAGATTCGCCGTCGCCAGATAATTGGTCATCACTTTGAGCGTGGAGGCTGAGCCCAACGGCCCGGTGTGCAGCACCCGGCGGCCGAGGACCGTGGTCAATGGCAGGATCTTTTCGAACGTGTCACGCTCACATCCGGCGAAGATCGAGATATT
>JBCCVY010000377.1:0-2748 GCA_039194725.1 Pseudomonadota bacterium | reverse complement strand
TTCCAACGTTCGAGTGTGCGGGGGTCGTGGCGGCGGCCGAACAGGGCGATCTCCTTGCCCCGGGCCGAACCGGCGCGCTCGGTCACTCGCTGGACACCGCCGAGCAGCGGCAGCAGACCTAGCGAGGTCTCGACGAGGCCGAACTTGGCGGCCCGCGCGGACCACGGCCAGGCAGAGCCGTTGCCGGCGCGCAAGAACAGATTCCGGAAATTGACGTGCATGCGGGTGCCGGCGGCGGCGGCTTTACCGCGCTTGAATCACATTCCAGCAACGGCATGACCTTCAGCCGTGAAGTGGTGCGCGACCACTGGCGCCTGCCTGACTGGCTGCTGTACAGCCTCAATGCCAAGTCCGGCAACCTGGCCGCCTTCCCGGTGCAGGGCGACAGCATGGCGCCGACGTTGCTGGACGGCGATGTGGTGTTCGTGGACACCCGTATCCGGCAACCGTCACCGCCGGGCCTGTTCGTGCTGGCCGACGAGTTTGGCGGGGTCATCGTCAAGCGGCTGGAGGTTTCCAGCGGCCCCGGTGACGAAAATGTCATGGTCCGGGTCGGGTCGGACAATCCGCACCACCTGACCAAGGAGTTGCGCCTGGACGAGATCTCCATCGTCGGGCGCTATGTCGGCAGGTTCACCAGGTAGATACGCCAAGTGCCAGGCAGTTCTCTTGCGACATCACACCGCAAGGCCGAAACCGTGGCCCAAAAAATTCACTAAAAACGCCAATTTACTGCCGCACGAACGATGTTTGCAGTGGGCTGCCAGCTGGTTGGATACGGCAAGTCGCCGTTGTTTGCCTCACTGAACACGTGGCTGTCCGATCCGTAATCGTCATATAGGTATTCCAGCCGTGCTGTCATGTTGTCACCAAGCATGAACTCCATGCCGCCACCGACGCTCCAGCCGACCAGTACCGATGTTTTCTCGTCCCATCCCGGATCGGTATCGTCGACCTGAAACTCAGCGATCGCCAGTCCACCTGCCACGAAAAGCAGCACATTGTCGAAGACATATCCGGCCCGGCCGCGTACATGGGCGTTCCAGTTGTACTGGAAGGCGGTGTAATCATTGAACGGGGCGCCCACATCGTTGCCCTGCTCCGCCGACAAACCGGCAAAGTCTGCTTCGAGGCCGAAGACCATGGCGCCTGACTGCCAGTTGTGGCCGGCCAGCACGCCGCCGCCGACGCCAGATATTGTCGGATTGCGGTCATAATTGTCGTAGGCCAACTCACGATAATGCGGCTGTGAAAAAATTCCTCCGACGTGAACGCCGACATACAGACCCCGCCAATAGCCAACGTCTTCTTGTGCCGCGGCTCCCGAACACGCCGCCGTGGCACTGACCACAGCAATTGCCAATCGCTTCATTCAACCCTCCAATATCATCCGTTTACTGATGTTATTGCCGATTGCCGCTCTATGCAACGGAAACTTGAGATTGACCACCCTGGCCGATGGCTGAACGCATTTGTCGCGTGACCTCGGCAGCGGCCGCAGGCCAGGGCACCCGCAGCCAACAGGATTTTTCCTACAAACCTCATTTCTCCTATTTGCAATAATAGGACTATTCCTATATTCATAGGAAGATTTTCATTGCGATGACAGCGAGGTATTCCATGGGAGAGATTTTCATGCACAGTTTTCCCGGGCCAGCACGGCCCATTTTTGCACCGGCTCGCCGGCCGCTGCTTGAACCCGATGATGATGAAGACCCGATCGAGTGTGAGGCAGTCAAACGCCATGGCTGCGCCTTCTGGCGCGGAGACTGGCATGCCTGTGGCGCAAACCGGGAAGCCCGTGTGACGGCACGCGAATTCGGCCATGGCGGGCCAGGCTACTGCTTCTTCGAAATACGCTGTGTGCGCACTCGCCGCCGCGTGACAAGGCAGGGCTGGCATCTGAACTGGCGGGCGTTTACACCGGCTGACGGCATGCGCCTGATTGCCGACTACCGGTTGCTGCCGGCGGCTTGCCGGTGAGCGGTGCGCGATCCGGCAACAGGGCGATAGAGCGGGCCATCGGACAGGTGAGGCGCTCGCGTGAGTACCATGGCGCCAGGGCAGCGGGTTCCGTCAGGTCTTTGTTGCGGCCAAGAAAGTCTGCTGCATTGTCGTGAGCTGAGGTCTGCATGCGCTCGGCGATCAGGCTCATGAACGCCACTGTGATGGTGGCATTGAACTTGGATGCATCGCCGGCGGCTGCGGCCAGCGTCCTGATGCCTCGCGATATGATGGCGACCGCCTCCACATAATCATGCCGCGCCAGCGCTTCGTACGCCACGCCGACATGATCTGAGTGGGTAAAGTCCGCCGGATCCAGCGTGCCGGCGCGCAACTGCTGCAGCTTTTTGACGTAATCCACCATCATGCACCTGCTTCGCTGTCGCTGGTGCGGTGGCTGTCTTCGGCCGTCAGGTCGAGATCATAGACGCTTTTCAGCTGGTCGATCTTGCCGATGGTCTCCGCCGAAAACGGCGCCCTGCCCTCAAAGGCGTGCAGCGCCATGGCTTCAATCAGCTCGGCCACGGAGATGTCGAGATGCTCCGCCAGCCCCTTGAGAACCTTCAAGAGCCGCTTTTCCAGCCGCAACCCGGTTTGCACGCGTTCGATTTTCTTCATGAGGTGATAGGTAATACTTAGGTACCAAGGTGTCAATATGTGAAATGGTTCTCGTGCCTTTAGCGGTGTTGTGGTCGAACAGCTTTCCTCGCTTCGCTCAGGCCGTTCTCTGACCTTGCATGTTCG
>JBCCVY010000376.1:0-2772 GCA_039194725.1 Pseudomonadota bacterium | reverse complement strand
CCGCGCACGCCGTCAGAAACGTCGATGGCACCGCGCTTGCGCGCCATGTTCATCGGACATTCGCTGCGCAGCGGCATGAACCCACCCAGCATCTCTGTTGAAATGGCCCGAGCATGCGCGCGCTGGTCAATGTCGCCGGGCCAGAATCCCTTGTCTGGAAAAAGATCCGCCAGATACTCCAGGATTGCCAGCGACTCCCAGACCATGACCCCGTCATTGTCCAGCACCGGCACTTTGCCGCTTGGAGAAAACGTCTTGAAATCAACACGTTCCGGGTGATCGTCAAACCGGCACAGGACCTGTTCAAATGCGATGCTCTTGACCTTCATCGCGATCCAGGGCCTGAGCGACCACGAGGAATACTTCTGATTGCCGATATACAGTTTCATGCGTGTCGCTCCTCAAACAAAAAGGCCCGGCAGGGTGACCTGCCAGACCTGATTTCGACAAAGCTGACGGATGGATCAGCTTGAGTAGAATTCGATGACCAGGTTCGGCTCCATCATCACCGGATACGGCACGTCGGCCAGCAGCGGGATGCGCACCAGTTTGGCGGACAGTTTCTTGTGGTCGGCATCGATGTAATCAGGCACATCGCGCTCCGGGCTCTGGATCGCTTCCAGCACCAGCCCCATTTCACGGGACTTCTGGCGGATCTCGATGACATCGTCGATCTGCACGCGGTAGCTCGGAATGTTGACTTTCTTGCCGTTCACCAGCACATGGCCATGATTCACGAACTGGCGGGCCGCAAACACCGTCGGCACGAACTTTGCGCGGTAGACGACCGCATCAAGCCGGCGCTCGAGCAGGCCGATCAGGTTTTCCGCCGTGTTGCCCTTGAGCCGCGACGCTTCCTTGTAGGTTGCCAGGAACTGTTTTTCCGAGATCGAGCCGTAATAGCCTTTCAGCTTCTGCTTGGCGCGCAGCTGCGTGCCGAAATCGCTGAGCTTGCCCTTGCGGCGCTGGCCATGCTGGCCGGGACCGTATTCACGGCGGTTGACCGGGGATTTTGGTCTGCCCCAGATGTTTTCGCCCATGCGGCGGTCGAGTTTGTACTTTGAGCTTACACGGTTGGACATTTTTGCATTCAACTCCAGATCAAAAAATAAAACAGCGGCCAGAACTGGATAAAGATCCGCTGACCGCTTATCGGTTATGAAGCCTGTTCTCCTTCTCACCGGTCTCCCGGTCCGACAGACTGTTTCTCCTAAAAGTGTTCCCGCGTTATAAAAGTCGGGACAGGCGAAACGGTCACGAACAAGCGATGCCCTGACCTCGACGGCACAGGACGAGGTGGCTTTTACGCCGGAACTTACACGCTGTCAAACGCCACAATGGTGATTTGTCACCACAAGGTTTTCTGGGCCCGATCCCACCAGGCATCGTCGTACGGTTTGCCGCCCACCTCGCCATTGGTCAATGCGGCCAGCACCTCGCCCGGCGTCGGCAGGGATTTCGGATCGACCTGCGCCTCCGGGCTCCACAGCTTCGAGCGCACAATGGCCCGTGCGCACTGAAAGTACACCGCTTCGGTCTCCAGCACGATCACCGAACGCGGCGGTTTGCCGTCAACCGCAAACGAAGCCAGCAGGTCTGCATCAACACTCAGGTGCGCGGTGCCGTTGACGCGCAGCGTGCTGCCGGACCCGGGCACCATGAACAACAGCCCTGCCCTGGGATCACGCACGATGTTGCGCAGGCTGTCGACGCGATTGTTGCCGCGCCGATCCGGCATCATCAGCGTGCGCACGTCGTGCATGCGCACGAAACCGGCCAAGTCGCCGCGCGGCGAACAGTCCAGGCCTTCCGGGCCGGACGTGGCTAGCGCCACAAACGGGGAGGCTTTGATGAAAGCGGCGTAATGCGGGGTTATGTAGTCGGTGACCTTGACCAGTGACGCCTGTGCAGGCTCGCCGTAGATGTCTTCAAGTTGCTCCACGGTCTCGATCCGGTTCATCAAAGGACGTCCTTTCACAATTTACAGGGGAATGTCGGCAATATGCAGCTTGTCGAAGCCGGCACTGGCAAACCCGGCTGGCAGATGATGGCCACCCGGCGGCTGCGACGTGAGTATCACCGTGTCACGCGTGATGCTCAGCGGACCACTGTCAGCCTTGTCGCCATCACTCAGGATTGAGGCGGTCCGCCGTGCAATGGCCGGGGCCGGGTCGATCCAGGCCACCGGCCACGGGGCGACTTCCTTCATCTCGTCCAGCAGCAGCGGGTAGTGCGTGCAGCCGAGCACCACGACATCGGCGGGCGCGCCGCCCTTCCTGCGAAACACCGGTTTGATCTCCGCAAGAAGCTCCTCACGGTCAACCTTGGCACCAGCCAGCTTCGTCTCGGCGATTTCGGCCAGCCGCGGCGCACCGTGCAGCATCACCCTGCAGTGAAACGCATACGTGTGGATGAGGGTCTTGGTGTACTCGCGCCTGGCCGTGCCCGGAGTCGCCAGCACGCCGATGACCCCGGTTTTCGTCTGCGCCGCAGCCGGCTTGATAGCCGGAACCGTGCCGACAAACGGAACCCGGAACTCTTCGCGCAGCACATCCAGTGCCAGCGTGCTTGCCGTATTGCAGCCAATCACCACGCAGTCCGGCCTGACCAGGTCCAACAGGTCGCGCATGACCCGCAATATGCGGCGAACCAGCAGCACTTCGGCCCACTTGCCATAGGGGAAACCGGCTGTGTCTGCCGCATAGATGATGTCTGCATCGGGCAACTGCACCCGAAGGGCATGCGCGACGCTCAAACCGCCGGTGCCGGAAT
>JBCCVY010000375.1:0-2792 GCA_039194725.1 Pseudomonadota bacterium | reverse complement strand
GCTGGCATTGGGCATGTGGGCGGCGGCAACTGCGCTGGGGCAGGGCATAGGGCCGCTCATCGGAGGCGGCCTGACCGATGCGATCGATTGGCGTGCAATTTTTGCATTCGACGTCGTCTTGCTGGCGGCGGGACTGTTCGCCTGTGTTCTGCTTGCGCGCAAGAACATCGTGCCTGAAGATGCCGAGAGACACGGTGGAATAGACTATCTCGGCGCGGGTCTGATGATGATTGCGCTTGTTGCCCTGACGCTGGCAATGACTCGTGGGCAGCGATTGGGGTGGGGCTCGGCCGAGATCGTTGGCCTGCTTGTGATCTTCGTCATCGCCAGTATCGGATTCGTTGCGCGGGAGTGGCGCACCGAAACGCCACTGTTTCGTTTGAGCTTCTTTCGCGAAGCGAGTTATGTCGCGGCTGCCGCTGGAACCTTTGTCTCGGGCTTCGGAATTTTCGGCCTGATCTACTATTTCAATGTCTTTTTCCAGTCTCCTGAGGGACCGGACTATACGGCCTTCCAGGCCGGCCTGGCGTTGTTGCCATGCACAATGCTCTTCTTTGTTGGCTCGATCGGGTTTCCACGTCTGCTCACCAATTATGATCTGCATTGGCCAACCACACTTGGCATGGTGTTGCTCGCCTGTGGCTTCTGGTTTCTCAGCCATATCACTGTGGCCACTGCGTATGCCGATGTATCCTGGCGGCTGGCACTCATCGGCCTGGGCTTCGGTTTGACATTCGGATTGTTACCGCGCGTCGGTTTGCGCGACCTGCCGGATGCCGATGCCGGCCAGGGGTCGGGTGTGATCAATGTCTGTCTGTATATCGGTTTCACATTCGGTATTGCGGCCTGCGGCGTGGTCGTCAACGCGCTTCGCCACGATATTGTAGAAGAGGCCGTGCAGGCGCTGGCATCTGCGCCGGCGAACCCGAGGCAAGTCGTCCGGGATCTGGCGCATGGGTCAAACTCGGTCATCGAGAGAACTCTGAAGACTTTTGATGGCGCAGATGCTGCCGTCATTAACGCCGCACTTGCCCGTGCGCTCGAAGCAGGTTTTGCAGGCGCCATGACTCTGCTGGCGCTCACAGCTGTTATCGGTGCCCTGCTATGCGGCCTGTTGTTGCGCCATCGCAGCTGATTATTCAGCAACTCCATTCAGCAGTTCCGACAGAATGTTCAGGGCCGTCTTGAGATCTCCCTGCTCGGGGCTTGCGAGCGCAATGCGTACCGCGTTCGGCGCACTCGCGCGGTCAATGGCAAAAGCAGATGCAGGCGTGATGGCAATGCCATGCCATCTGCTCTGCGCCACGAAATCCTCGACCCGCCATTCCGCCGGCAAGGTGAGCCAGACATGATAACTGCACGGGTCGGTCGACACCGTACAGTTTTTCAGGATCCGCCGCGCCATGGCGTTGCGGCTTCGGGCGTCCGCCCGTTTGTCACGTTCGACCTCTGCCGCGACGCCGGATGTGATCCAACGGATGGCGATCTCCAGAGGAATGCGCTGAGGTGTGAGGCCGGAGGCGTTGATCGATGCCCGGCAATTCTCGACATGTTCACCGGACGCCACGATCATGCCGATGCTGAGGCCTGCGCACAGCCTCTTGGAAAGCGAGTCCACGGCAACGACGTTTTGCGGGGCGAGCGCAGCAAGTGGCGGCAAAGGATCCGCGGACAGGAAGGAATAGACGCGGTCCTCAATCGCAAACATCTCGTTTGCCTGCAGACGCTGTGCAATTTCCTCGCGGCGTTCCAGCGGCATGGTTGCGCCGGTCGGGTTGTGAGAGCCAGGTTGAAGGTAAAGGGCCTTTGTGTTGCCGGTCGCGGCCAGCCGATCGACTTCCTCTGGCACCACGCCGAATTCATCCATTTGTAGTGGAACCAGCACGAGTTTCTGTTTGTCGGCTATTGCGCGTGCGACTGGATAGGTGAGGGCCTCGATGCCCAGCCTCTCTCCTGGTCCAACGAACGCGGAAATTACAGCCGAAAGCGCCTGTTTGCCGTTTCCGGTGAACAGCAGCTGATCGGGCTCGGGCTTCCAGACTTGAGACGAAAGATGCGCCGCCACGACCTGCCGTGCGCTCGTCCACCCGTCCGCCGGCATGGACTTCATGCTTTGCGCAAATACATCGGTGTTGCGCACGAGGTCCTGAAAGGCACCGGCGAGTCTTTGCGGTTCGCCCACGGCACCGGGAACATTGAGCTCCAGGTTGACGGGCACGTCGGGGGGTTCCGCCAGAGAAGCGGCGCTCGACGCCGGCGCATATCGCACATAACTTCCCCGGCCGACCT
This sequence comes from Pseudomonadota bacterium, assembly GCA_039194725.1. Taxonomy (GTDB): domain Bacteria; phylum Pseudomonadota; class Alphaproteobacteria; order Rhizobiales; family Aestuariivirgaceae; genus Anderseniella. Next base: position 503 of record JBCCVY010000375.1, on the reverse strand, counting down.
CTCCGGCAATCAGGCCGCGCGTCACGAGTTCTTTGTAAACGCGGCCCGCGGTCGAAGGCGCGATGCCGCGCCGATAAGCATACTCGCGTTGTGGCAGGAGTTTCTCGCCAGGCGCCAACCGTCCGGTCGCGATGTCTTCGGCGATTTCGTCGGCAAGCTGATGGTAGTCGGCCATCTTTATTGCCCTCAGTACAATATAACAATTGCACTGAGAATGCATTCACGCCATGTCCCTTGTCAACGGCATGCATGCACACCGGAAAAGGAGTCGGTTATGGCCCAGCTGGAAAGCAATGGCGCGAAAATCCGCTACGACGTAAAGGGTGAAGGCGAAGATGCAATCGTCTTTGTTCATGGACACCCCTTCGACCGGTCCATGTGGGTGCAGCAGGCAGAAGTTTTTGCCAAAATGGGATGGCGGTGTGTGCTGTTTGATTTGCGGGGCTATGGCGAGTCCGGCGAAAGCGAATACGGCGCCTTCGCGTTCGGCCAGTTCTCCAAGG
>JBCCVY010000374.1:0-2793 GCA_039194725.1 Pseudomonadota bacterium | reverse complement strand
TGGGTGCGGACTTTCCTGACTGTGCTGGGAACACAAACTGCAAAGTGCCACCGGTCCGGATTACACCGGACCGGTGGGCAGCGTTTTCAATGCAACGCTATTCGCCGTATGAAATGCGATAGATTGCGCCGGCGAGATCGTCGGAAACCAGGATCGAGCCGTCGCGCAACTGTGCAACATCGACGGGACGGCCGAGGTATTCGCCATTGGCGTCCAGCCAGCCATCGGCAAACACCTTGGTGGCTCCAACGCTGCCGTCTTCGTTGACGGCGGTGAACATGACCCGAGCGCCGATTGGCGTGGTCCGGTTCCACGATCCGTGCTGGGCAGAGAAGATGCCGCCCTTATACTCGGCCGGGAACTGGCTGCCGGTGTAGAAGATCATGCCCAGGTCGGCGGCATGGGCATCCATTTCGACGACCGGGTGCACGATGTCAGCCGGCGGTTCGGCATCCTTGTACTCATTGGTGCGCACGGTGCCGCCGCCATACCAGGGATGACCGAAGTTCTGGCCCATGGCCGTCTGCCGGTTCAGTTCGCCGGGCGGTATGTCATCTCCCATGCCGTCCACCTGGTTGTCGGTGAACCACAACTCGCCATTGGCTGGGTTGAAGTCCATGCCGACGGAGTTTCTCACACCGTAGCTGTAGACCTCACGGTTCTTGCCGTCCGTGTCGGACCTGATGATGCCGCCGATACCCTGCTCATTGTAGAGGTCGAGCTTTTCCTTGGGCGCAACATTGAACGGCTGCCCGAGTGAAATGTACAGCTTCCCGTCAGGGCCGATGCGGCAGGTGCGGGCCGTGTGGTTGTAGCTTACTTCGCTCTCCGGGATCAGCGTACCGGCCTTGAACACGTTGAACGCGGCCACATCGGGGCTTTCGTAAAAGAACTCGGCGGCCGGGTAGACCAGCACACGGTTCTGTTCGGCAATGTAAAGGAAGCCATCTGGCGAGAAGCACGGGCCGTTTGGAATGGCCATGGACAGCGATGGGGCAAAGTCCTTCACTTCATCGGCGACCCGGTCCTTGTTGCGGTCGGTGACCGACCAGACTTTGGTTTTGCGGGTGCCGACGAAAGTCACGATGCCCTGCGGTCCGACGGCCATGTGGCGCGCATCCGGCACGATGGCATAAAGCGAAATCTTGAACCCGGCAGGCAGCTTGATCTTTTCGAGCGTTTTCTTGATCGCATCCGCGTTTTTGCCGGTCTGTTCAATGTAGGTGAATTCAGTGACACCGGTTGACTGGAAGTTGCTGAGTTTTTCAAGATTGTCTGTTGTCTGGGCCGATGCCAGTGAAGTCGTTGCCAATAACAGGCATGCTGTGAGCGTATTCCGCATTTCGGTATTCCTCCCGCTATATTTTTTTTAGTAGAAGCCGACCACCGACAGCATTCGCCATATACGATTGCCCGCGGTAGTAGCTGAATACTACGTGAATGGAATTCCCATCTTACGGAATGGTGTCGACGGACGCAAAAATCACCGTTGTAGGCCCGAGGCGATCGAGGCCGGGGTGTTGTGGTGGCATTTTCGCGGAAGCCCGTTTAGGCTTTTGCACGAAGTGCCCCCAGCACTCCGCGTCTGAATCACACAGCACATGGGGAGGAGAGGATGGGTATCGTCAGTCGCAGCGTGATGGCTGATATTGCAGATTTATGAGCAACGTCCGGATTTCCCGACTGCGGTCGCTGCGCACCAGGGTGCTGGCGCTGCTGCTCGCCGCGGCGGTGATCAGCGCTATCTCGGCCGTCTTGCTGACCTATGGCCTGACCAGTTCACAGCAACTGGTTGACAAGGCCCAGGCTGCGCAGATCCGCATCGAAAACTATCTCGTGCTGGCCAGCCGCCTGAGCGAGTATCGCGACGCGGTGACGGCCGCCACCACGCCTGGCGCAAATCGTGACGTGGCTCGGCAACAGATCAACCAGGCCCACGAGCCGGTCCGGCAGACCTTTACCCGCCTTCTGTCACTTAATGTACTGGAAGTTGATCGCGAAACCGGAGACGGCAAGTCTGCCGCAGCGACAAAGGGCCTGAACCTGTCGCGCATGAAAGCGCTGTTCGACAATCTGCACAGATCCGTCGTCAACTCGCTGGCGGAAGGCGCCAGCGGGGCAAGCGGTCAGGGCGCGATGAATGCGTTCGGCATCGGCATGTCACCGATACTTTTCCAGGCGATTGACAATGAACGGCAGCTGTCAGCTGCAATGCACCGCCAGATTTCCAATCTGCGCAAACGTCTGATTGCCATCGCCGTCGGCCTGGTCAGCGCAACGGTGTTGTTGGCATTGGCGATCTATTTTCGCTTTGGATCGCCGCTGCTGGCACGCATTGCCGAGACCGTGCACGGCGCAGAAGCCATCGCCGAGGGCAAGCTGACCACACGGCTCAATCCGACCGGGCATGATGAACTGACCGACCTGATGCGCCGGTTCAATACCATGGCCGGCAGTCTGGCTGAACGCGAGGAGGAACTGAAAACGGCTCAGCAGGATCTGCAGGAAACCGTTGACCGGCAAACGGCGGATCTTCGCCAGGCAAATGAAAAGCTGGAAAAGATCGACAGCAACAGGAGGCGGTTCTTTTCAGATATCAGCCACGAATTGCGCACGCCATTGACCGTTGTGCAGGGTGAAGCGGAATACAATCTGAACGCCAAGGCCCGCCCCGGCATTGCCGACATGCGGCAGTCATTTGAAACCATACTTGGCCGCGTACAGGAACTGCGCCGCCGAGTCGACGATATGCTCAGGGTGGCGCGGTCGGAAAGCGGGCGGCTTGATTTGTCG
>JBCCVY010000373.1:0-2820 GCA_039194725.1 Pseudomonadota bacterium | reverse complement strand
TCGGCGACGCGCTGGATCTCGATGATCAGAAGAAATTTTTCCAGGCCCATATAGCATCGTGGGCCAAGCACTTTTTCACCGATCTTGAAGGTGCGCGCTCATCGGTGTTTTACGCCTGCATAGGGCAACTGGGCGCGGCGTTCATGGACGTAGAGGATCAGGCCTTCTTGATGGTCTGACGCCTTTACATGTGACCGGGCGGCCTGGTGCCGTCCGAATTGGCGGACGGGTGACCGTCCAAAACTGGAGGAGCGGAAAATGGCAAAAGGAAGTGACAAGGCGGCCGCAGGCCGGCGCGATTTCCTGAAGCTTGCTGGTGTGTCCGCCGTAACCGGAACTGCAGCCGTGGCTGCCGGGTCGGTTGCCGCAGAAGCTGCAGCGCCTGCTGAAGGCAATGCTGGCTATCAGGAAACTGATCACGTCAAGACCTATTACAAGCTTGCCGCATTCTAGGTTCTCATCGGAACTGGATTTGCGGAACTAAGGGACTTTATTCAGACGTCAATGAAGGCGTCGCATTTGGAGGAAAATCATGCTCAGGAAGAAGACGGGAGAGGTGGCGTTCGGCCCTCGACTGTCATCGGCCCTCACCGATTTGACCGGTGGAGCGATTGACAGGCGGACATTCTTGCGCCGTTCGGGACTTGCCGTGGGCGGTCTCGCGGCAGCATCGACACTATCGTCGGGAATGGTGCGCAAGGCAGAAGCAGCATCGGTTTCCGGTGCGGTCGAGATCAAGAAGTCAGTGTGTACGCACTGCTCGGTTGGTTGCACCGTGCTGGCGGAAACCGCAAACGGTGTTTGGGTTGGCCAGGAGCCTGGCTTCGACAGCCCGTTCAACCTGGGTGCCCACTGTGCCAAGGGCGCCGCGGTTCGCGAGCATGCCCACGGCGAGCGCCGCCTGAAGTATCCGACCAAGCTCGTGGATGGCAAATGGCAGCAGGTGTCATGGGAAGAAGCCATCAACGAAATCGGCGACAAGATGCTGGATATCCGCGAGAAATCCGGGCCCGATTCCGTGTACTGGCTGGGCTCTGCCAAGCACAACAACGAGCAGGCCTACCTGTTCCGCAAGTTCTACGCCTACTGGGGCACCAACAATGGTGACCACCAGGCGCGTATCTGTCACTCAACCACGGTCGCCGGTGTTGCCAACACCTGGGGCTATGGTGCGATGACGAACTCGTACAATGACATGCATAATTCGCGTGCCATCTTCCTGATCGGCGGCAACCCGGCGGAGGCGCATCCTGTGTCCCTGCTGCACATGCTCAAGGCAAAGGAAGAAAACAACGCGGCATTCATTGTCTGCGATCCGCGCTTCACCCGCACCGCTGCTCATGCCACGGAATATGTCCGGTTCAGGTCCGGCACCGACGTGGCGCTGATCTGGGGTGTCCTGTACCACATCTTCGAAAACGGCTGGGAAGACAAGGACTTCATCTCCCGCCGCGTCTGGGGCATGGAGTACATCAAGGAGGAAGTCGCCAAGTGGACTCCTGAGGAAGTTGAAAAGGTCACCGGTGTTCCCGGCTCGCAGTTGAAGCGCGTTGCCCGCACCATGGCCCAGAACAAGCCGGGCACTATCGTGTGGTGCATGGGCGGCACCCAGCATACCAACGGTAACAACAACACCCGTGCCTACTGTGTGCTGCAGCTTGCGCTTGGCAACATGGGCGTGTCAGGCGGCGGCGCCAACATCTTCCGCGGCCACGACAATGTGCAGGGTGCAACCGATCTTGGGGTCCTGATGGACACCTTGCCTGGTTACTATGGCCTGTCCAAAGGCGCATGGGCTCACTGGTCACGTGTCTGGGAAGAAGACCTCGACTGGCTGAAGGGCCGCTTTGCCACCCGCAAGGACAAGGATGGCAAGGACAAGGCGATGATGAACGAGAAGGGTATTCCCGTCTCGCGCTGGATCGACGGCGTCCTTGAAGCCAAGGAGAACATCGATCAGCCGGACAATGTCCGCGCCATGGTGTTCTGGGGCCATGCGCCCAACTCGCAGACCCGTCTGCCAGACATGCAGAAGGCAATGGAAAAACTCGACCTGCTGGTCGTGGTCGATCCGTTCCCGACCATGTCGGCTGTCATGCACAACCGCAAGGACGGCGTCTATCTGCTGCCCGCGACAACGCAGTTCGAGACCCATGGGTCCGTTACCGCGTCGAACCGGTCGCTGCAGTGGCGTGAAAAGGTCATGGACCCGCTGTTTGAGTCCCTGCCGGATCACGTCATCATCCAGATGTTTGCCGAGAAGTTCGGCTTTGCCGACCGCTTCTTCCGCAACATCAAGGTGGAAGAGACCAAGATCGGCAAGCTGTCCGTCAAGGAGCCGAACATCGAAGACACGCTGCGCGAAATCAATCGTGGCATGTGGACGATCGGCTATACCGGACAGTCGCCGGAGCGTCTCAAGATGCACATGGCCAATCAGCACACGTTCGACAGAACGACGCTGCAGGCCCGCGGTGGCCCGGCGGATGGCGACTATTATGGTCTGCCATGGCCGTCATGGGGCACACCGGAAATGAAGCATCCCGGCACGCCGAACCTGTACGACAACTCCAAGCCGGTGGCTGAAGGCGGCCTGACATTCCGTGCCCGGTTCGGTGTCAAGGCGCCGGACGAGTGGGGTGGCGCCAACATGCTGGCCGAAGGCGCGTACTCCGTGGATTCGGAAATCCAGGATGGTTATCCGGAGTTCACCTACGGCATGCTGCGCAAGCTTGGCTGGGATGGTGACCTGACGGCGGACGAACTTGCCGCCATCAAGAAGGTCGCCGGTACCGATGATCAGGCGAAGCTCGACAAGAT
>JBCCVY010000372.1:0-2820 GCA_039194725.1 Pseudomonadota bacterium | reverse complement strand
GCGACAGGGGTGTTTGATCCTTAAATTATGCCCGTTCCATGCGAACGGGGTACATTCGAAAATAAGGGAGTATCCGAATGGATCGTCGTAAGTTTATCAAATCTGCCGGTATTGCCACGGGCGCGGCGGCTGCTGCAACCACACTGTCGGCGCCGGCTATCGCACAGGCCAAGAAGGACATGGTGATCGTGGCAACTTGGCCGCGGGATTTCCCGGGTCTGGGCACAGGTGCGCAGCGTCTTGCCGCGCGGATCGGTGAGCTGACCGAGGGCCGCATCAACGTGCAATACTTCGCCGCCGGCGAGCGGGTCGGCGCGTTTGACTCGTTCGATGAAGTGGCATCCGGCAATGCGCAGGCCTATCACGCCGCCGACTACTACTGGAAGGGCAAGCACCCGGCCTGGGCCTACTTCACGTCGGTTCCGTTCGGCCTGACCCACAACGAACAGAATGCCTGGGTCAACCATATGGGCGGCCAGGCGCTATGGGACGAAGTGGCCTCCGGGTTCGGGCTCAAGTGCCTGATGTCCGGCAGCACCGGCGTTCAGATGGGCGGCTGGTTCAACAAGGAAATCGAAACCGCGGACGACCTGAAGGGTCTGAAGATGCGTATTCCGGGCCTTGGCGGCGACGTCATGGCGAAACTGGGCGCGTCCCCGGTGTCGCTTCCGGGTGGTCAGATTTATGAAAACCTTGTGTCCGGCGCGATCGACGCAACCGAATGGGTTGGTCCATGGAACGACTACTTCATGAAGTTCTACGAAGCCGCCAAGTACTACTACTATCCCGGCATGCACGAGGCCGGCTCGACGCTGTCACTCGGCATGAACGAAAAGTGGTGGTCTGACCTGGGCAAGACCGATCAGGAAATCATCAAGGCATCGTGCGGCGAAGAGCACACGTTCTCGATGGCTGAGTACAATGCCAACAACGGTACCTTCCTGACCAAGCTGATCAAGGAAAACGGCGTCGAACTGCGCGAGTTCAACGACGACATCTATGACAGCTTCGGCAAGGCCGCTGACGAAGTGTTCGCGGAGACGATCGCCCACTCCGACCTGGCCAAGCGTACCCATGAGAGCTTTGTTGCTGCGCGCACCGATGTCGGCGGCTGGATGAAGCTGTCCGAAGGTGCATACTTCCAGCAGCGCAACCGCGTACTTGGGCTGTAACCGGGCTTAACGCCTGACATGCAATGACCTGGGTGGAGCAGCAATGTCTGCTCCACCCGATACGCCAAAACATCCGGCAAGAGGTGAACGGCGGCAAATGATGAGGGAATCAAGGGTGGGTGCCGACTGTGAGCGATCAAACGTATAAGGCGTCGATGTCGACGCTGGGCTGGCGGATGTTTTCCTGGGCCGTCACATATTTGATGTTCGTATTTCTGTTTAACAATTTTCTGACGTATTGGCTGGACTGGCCGGGGGCCACTTCGATTTCTTCCGATGGCGGCGCTCTGGGCTGGGTTCAGGCCGGGCTTTACCTGGTCGGCCTGGCAGGCGCCATCTGGTATGTGCGCAGATCGCCGCAACTGCCGTTGCGCGATGACGCCAACCGGCTTTACGCACTGACGGCCTACATTATCCGGTGGGCGTTTTTCTCGGTGTTGCTGGTCGGACTGGTTGATGCGTTCATTTCATTCCTGCGGGTTGAGGGATTTCTAGAAAGCGTGGTTGGCAGCAGCCTTAGCGCGGAACTCGGCAGACCGGTGTTCCGCGGTTTGTGGGTGCATGTGCCCCTGCTTCTGGTCTCCCTGGTCATAGCGGCATTTACGCGGACCCTAGGCTTCACGTGGCTGGCGTTGATGGTGGTGGTTGCGGAACTGTTTATCGTGTTCACCCGGTTCATCTTTTCCTATGAGCAGGCCTATATGGGTGACCTGGTGCGGTTCTGGTATGCCGCGTTGTTCCTGTTTGCCAGCGCCTACACGCTGATAGAGGAGGGCCATGTCCGGGTGGACGTGCTCTATGCCGGGTTCACCAACAGGACCAAGGGCATCGTCAACCATGTCGGATCGATTCTGCTCGGCATGACCTTGTGCTTTGCCGTTTTGTGGTTCGGCATGGAAGGCAAGGCCAGCGTGATCAATTCACCACTGCTCAATTTCGAAGTCTCGCAGTCCGGCTTCGGCATGTATGTGAAATACATGATGGCAGGATTCCTGGCGGTCTTTGCCGTTTCGATGATGGTGCAGTTTGCCGGCTACCTGCTGGATGCCGTGGCTGACCAGCGCAACGAACCGGGCAAACGCAAGATCGCTGAGGCGAGCGGACACTGAACTGACGATATGAGGGCAAGCTGGGTTCAGGCCAAGGGAAAACCTGATCCAGTGCTTTGAGGGCAAATCGGATATGGAACTCTTCTTTCTTGCAATGCTGGTGGTGGTCATGGCAGCGGCCCTCGGGTCAGGCTATCCGGTCGCATTTGCGCTGCCGGGCGCGGCTATTCTCACCATCAGCGCAGCGGCAGTTGCCGGCTTTGTGTTTGCCGGCGACAGCGCAGCCTATTTTGCGCAAGGCTCACCATCGCAATGGCTGAGTGCCGGGGTGACCAATTTCCGCGGCATTTATTGGGAGGTCGAGCGAGATACGCTGATTGCCATCCCGCTGTTCGTGTTCATGGGCATCATGCTGCAGCGCTCGAAAATCGCAGAAGACCTGCTGGTCACAATGGCCCAGCTGTTCGGGCCGATCCCCGGCGGTCTCGGCATTTCTGTGGTGTTCGTCGGCGCGCTGCTGGCAGCGACGACTGGTATTCTGGGGGCTACGGTTGTCGCCATGGGCCTGATCTCGCTGCCGGTGATGATGCGCAACAACT
>JBCCVY010000371.1:0-2984 GCA_039194725.1 Pseudomonadota bacterium | reverse complement strand
CGCAAAGGTGTCTGTGGAGCCGCTCATCAGGTGAATGAACACTTCTTCAAGACCGGCAGGGCGCTCGGTCCATGTATATCGGCTGTCATCGCGGTATGGCTGGATTGCAGCGTCCAGCAGTTCCTTGTTGATGCCTGAGATGTGGAGCGCCGTGCCGAATCGAGCGACCTGCTCGACACCCTCTGCGCCGGACAGCGCGGTTTGCAGATCAGCAAGGTCCTTGCCCTCGACGCGCCAGGTCTTCAGGCCCACCATTTGCGGAATTTCCCTGGCCGGCCCGTCGATCAGCTTCTTGCCATAGGCGATATAGGCGATGTTGTCGCACTGGATCGCTTCGTCCATGTAATGGGTTGAGACCAGCACCGTGACACCGGCATCGGAGAGGCGGCGTATTTCATCCCAAAAGTCACGCCTTGCCTTGGGATCGACACCTGCGGTCGGCTCGTCCAGCAGCAGCAATTCGGGGCTGTGCAGGAGGCAGGCCGCCAGCGCCAGGCGCTGCTTCCAGCCACCGGAAAGGTTGCCGGCAAACTGGTGCGAGCGCTCGGCCAGACCCAGATCATCCAGCGCTTCCTGAACCTTCTGTTTGCGGTTTGGCACCTGATACATGCGGGCCATGAAGTCCAGGTTCTCGCGGATGGTCAGATCCTCGTAGAGCGAGAATTTCTGGGTCATGTAACCGACATGTTCCTTGATGTTGTCGGACTGACGCAGGATGTCGAATCCCAGGCACTTGCCATCTCCGGCATCCGGTGTCAGCAGGCCACACAACATGCGGATCGTGGTGGTCTTGCCGCTGCCATTGGGGCCCAGAAAGCCATAGATCGCGCCTTTCGGCACCCGGATGTCGAAATGATCGACCACCGTTTTGTCGCCGAATTTCTTGACGATCCCCGAGACCTCGATGACCGCTTCAGCCTCGCTCATTTGGCCGGCCTCACGTCGATGGGCTGACCGGGCAGAAGGGTTGGCGCTTCGTCCGGCAACGCCTCTGCCAGGAAAACCAGTTTTGCCCTTTCCTCGAGGCTGAAAATCACCGGCGGCGTATATTCGGCGGTTGATGAGATGTAGGTCACGCGTGCCTTGATCGGTGCGTCGCAGCTGTCGCAGCCGATCAGCACCTGTTCACCGACCTTGATCAGGGCACGGTCCTGCTCGTTGATGAAAAAGCGGAACTTGATCTTGCCCGGCGGCAGAATGGAAACCACCGGCATGCCGGCCTGGATGAATTCGCCAGGCAGGAAGTAGGTCTGCTGCACATAGCCGGCCGCGGGTGCGGCGAGTGAGCGGTCGCCAAGCCTGATCTGTGCGCTTTCGAGCGCCTGTTCGGACGACCTGACCGTCTGCCGCGCTTCTTCCAACTCGGCATCGCGCGACGGCAGTTTGGCGACTGCGAGCTGGGCCTTGCGTTGGGCGACGGTTGCTTCCGCAGCTTCCAGTTCGGCTCTCGCCCGATCCAGTTGGGCGACAGCAACAAAGTCGTCCGAGGTCAGCACCTGGGACCGTTCAAAATTCAGCTTGGCCAGCGTCAAAGCCGCTTCAGCGCGCAGGATCTCGTCTTCAATGACGGCAAGCTCCTCGGGGCGTTCACCCGTCAGCTCGTTCTCAAGGGCAGCCTCGGCAATGCGCAGGTTGGCCTCGGCTTCGCCCACCGAGAGGACCTGCTGATCCATGTCGAGCGTGTAGAGCGCCTGGCCTTGCTCGACCGTGTCGCCGCGCGAAACGGAAAGCGTTTCGAGCACGCCACTCTGCTTGGGAGAGACATAGACATATTCGCCTTCGACATAGCCAAAATAGAGATTGTCATCCGGCATTTCGCCGCCGAATCCGAAAAAGGCGCCCAGGGCGACGAACCAGGCTTGGATTGTGTTCATGTCACGCTCCTATTCGGCCGCTTTCAGGCCGTGCATGAGTATTTCCAGATGACTGTCCAGGAATTCCTTTGTGGCGGCCGGTGTCACCCGCCGGTCGCCGTAGATATATTCGGAGACATAAAATGCGAAGATCGGGCCCAGCACGTTGCAAACGGCCAGCTGGACATTGACCGGCCGAAACTGACCGGATTCGATGCCACGTGTGATGGTCGCTTCCAAGGCGCTCATGTATCGGTCCATTACCCGATCGCGATAGAGTCTGGCGAGTTTCGGAAAACGTCCGGCCTCCTGCAGCACGATGTGCGGCAGCGACAGGGATTCCGCGTTTGACAAACGCGCGGCAAACACCAGGAAGATCGCCCGAATCGTTTCCTCGGGGCTGCCGGCCTGTGATTGCGTGAGCTTGACGGCCTGGTCGGTAAAGGGGGTGACGGCCCGGTTGATCAGGGCTTCGAAAATGTCTTCCTTGCTGGTGAAATAGCGGTAGATCGATCCCTTCGACAGTCCGGCTTCGCGGGCAATGTCTTCAACCTTTGTTGCGCCGTAACCCTTCTTGGCAAAGAGTTTCAAGGCCGCATCAAGCACCTGGTCGGGGCGTTGTTTGGCGCGTCGCCGCCACTTGGGCTTTTTGTCCGCCATGAAATAAGATCACACCTTAATAAATGACCAGTCATTTACTTATAGTAGTGTTAGTGGGGTAGGAGGCGGGTGTCAAACCCTTCCGGCAGTTCTGTTCACGTCAGGTGCAAGCTGTCAATCTGACAGCCGCCCAAAGTTGGCGGACCGCCGGCGCAGACTGACTGCAATAGTGGGAACGCCAAATACTCCGAAGCGAATTTGTCTGGCAGCAGAGCCGGTCAGTGCCCTGTTGTGTTCGCGTGCGGCCTTGTCGTTATTTGTTGAAAGATGCGTCAGGTTTGCCGACGAAGCAATTCAGCACCCAGGGATAGGTGGTGGTGACATAATAACCGTACTGACCATTGACGGTCATGCCATTGCAGCGGTCCAGGTCACCTTCGCCGGTAAACTCGTAGTCTTCCAGATAGGTACCGTCCGGCATGCCGCCTGGTCCATCAGGCGGGCCCGGGCGCGGTTCAGTTTTCAATGCGT
>JBCCVY010000370.1:0-3020 GCA_039194725.1 Pseudomonadota bacterium | reverse complement strand
GTCGTTCAGATGGCCGACATCTTTCGCCCTGTCGATGATCTTCAGGTGACCGTTTTCATCGATCAGGCCGGCATCGCCGGAATGCACCCAGCCGTCCTTGGTCTTGGTGCTCGCGGTCGCATCCTTGTTCTTGTAATACTCGGTAAACACACCCGGCGACCGGTACATGACCTCGCCGCTGTCGGCGATCTTGAGCTCCACCCCGCCCATGGGCGTGCCCACCGTGTCGGCGTAGATCTCGCCATCCGGCTGACCGGTCAGGTAGACGGATGCTTCGGTTTGTCCGTACAACTGCTTGAGGTTGATGCCCAGCGCCCGGTAGTACTTGAAAATCTCCGGCCCGATCGCCTCACCGGCCGTGTAGGCGACGCGCACCTTACTCAGCCCGTAGCGGTTTTTCAGCGGCCCGTAGACCAGCAGATTGCCCAGCGCGTATTTCAGCCTGGCCATGAACGGCACTGGTTTTCCATTGAGAATATCCTCGCCATGGGCACGTGCGACGCCCATGAAGTAGTCGAACATGTTCTTTTTCAGCGCGCTGGCGTCTTCCATCGACACCGTGGTGTGAGTGATCAGGTTTTCGTAGATCCTGGGCGGCGCGAAGGCATAGGTCGTGCCCACTTCGCGCCGGTCATCAATAACCGTCTCCGGACTTTCCGGACAGTTCACGCAATACCCGGACACGTAGGACTGTGCGTAGGAAAAAATATGATCGCCAACCCACGCCATGGGCAGATAGGCAATGACTTCTTCTTCCTCGTCGAGCCTGTCGAATTCCGCCGCCGTGTCAGCAGCCCAAACACAGGCGTTTTGTGTCAGCACCACGCCCTTGGGACGTCCGGTTGTACCTGAAGTATACAGGATAATGGCCGTGTCATCGGCCTTGCCCTTGGCAATCTCGCTGCGCCATGTGTCTTCGGTCACGCCGCTGTCACGGCCCAGCTGCTGCACCGCCTCATAGGAGCGAACGCCGTCAACATCATAGTTCTGCAGACCACGCTCTTCATCGAACACGATCTGCTTGAGGTCCTTGTAGGTCTCGCGGATTTCCAGCAGCTTGTCGACCTGCTCCTGGTCTTCGACAACAGCAAACTGCACGCCGGCATGATCAAGCACGTAGCCCATCTCTTCAGCCACGGAATCCTGGTACACCGGCACCGGTATGCCGCCAAGCGACTGTACCGCGCATATTGCCCAATACAGCCTTGGCCGGTTGTCGCCGACAATGGCGACCCGTCCGCCGCGCTCAAGCCCCAGCGCCTGCAACCCTAAAGCCAGATCGCGGATTTCCACCAGCGTGTCGGCCCAGCTCCAGGTTTGCCAGATGCCCAGGTCCTTTTCACGCATTGCCGGACGCGCACCCCAGATCTTGGCGTTTCGCAGCAGCAGTTTTGGAATTGTGTCGTGCACCGACGCGTCGTGCGCTTCAGCAGTCATGTATCGTTTCCACCCTGACAGGCAGCCCTCAGCAGGCCGCTTGTTCGCTTCCAGTTACCGGTCTTATTGCCGACGATTGATCGGGAGTGTGCCGAAAAAAATTGCCGTGCACCAGTACTGAGTTGACAGACAGACCATATTCTTGTGTTCTATGGTCTCAGAGTGGGTCTCGAAGCGTCTCCGATCACCCGGCATAGTCTTTCAACCCATCGACATCCAGCACCTTCAGCCCGTTCGGCATCAGCTTTATCAGGCCGTCAGCGGCGAGCGCATGCAGGGATTTGTTGGTAATCTGCCGCGAAATCCCGGCAAACAGTCCCAGATCCTCTTGCGGCATCTCAATCTCCAGCGGCGTGCGCGGAAACAGCACCGGATTGTACATCGCAGCTATGGTGTGTGCCAGCCGCACCACGGCGCTGCTGGTCCGGTCGCGGCTGACAATGGCGATAAACTGACCCAGCCGTTCATTCAGCAATTGCACCAGGAAGCGGTTGAATCCGACAGAGTTGGCGTACAGCCAGCGAAACGTATCACCGCGCATGATTGCAACGTCTGCATCGGTGACCGCAGCAACATCGTAACGCCTCGGCTCATCCTTGATGATCGAGCCCTCGCCGAACCAGCCACCGCCGAGAATGGCAGACACGCCGGCCACCTGGCCGCTGTCCGACACATGGCCGATGCGCAGGACACCGCTGATAACGCCGTGCCAAGCATCGACCTTGTCGGAAAAATGCGCCACATGCTGGCCGCGTTCAAAAGACTTTATCCTGACACCGGGCGCAGCATGTGCAAGTTCGTCCTGCGTGACCTCGCCAGCCCAGACCGCAATGTCAGCCAGTTCTTCAGGGGTCATGCCGGCGCCGTTGCTACGAGGTTGATATCATTCGGCAGCCATGAACACCGGCGCCCGTGACTTGCCGGCCTTGTAGGCATCAAGCAGCGTCGCCTCATTTGTTTTCGCTTCCGCAACATGGCGTTCTTTCACATGCCCGTACCCGCGAATATCTTCCGGAACCGACGCAATCTCGACAGCCAGCTCCAGATTGGCAGGCTTCAGGCCCGACAGTACCACAGACAGCGTGTCGCGATAATCGGTTATCAACTGCCGCTCCATGCGGCGTTCCGCGGTCCGGCCAAACGGGTCAAACGCCGTGCCGCGCAGTCCTTTCAGCTTTGCCAGCACCGAGAATGCCTGCATCATCCACGGCCCGTACTCCTGTTTCAGCAGGTGACCGGTCTCCGGGTCGCGCTTTGCCAGCAGCGGCGGCGCCAGGTGGTGGCGCACTTCATAGTCGCCCTTGAACTTGGCCGCGACCGACCTGGCGAAAGACCCGTCGGTGTAGAGCCGGGCAACTTCGTACTCATCCTTGTAGGCCATCAGCTTGAACAGGTAGCGCGCGACTGCGGCCGCCAGTTTTTCCGATCCCTTGACAGCTTTCGCCTCGCGTGACCTGACGTCGTCAACGAATTGCCTGTAGCTGTCTGCATAGGCCGCATTCTGGCCACACCGATCAGCGAGACCGCGAGCGCGGCGGTGAGCAGCGGCCGCTTTGCCCTGCCGATCGAAAACTCGCGGCCGG
>JBCCVY010000369.1:0-3096 GCA_039194725.1 Pseudomonadota bacterium | reverse complement strand
CCTGGAAAGAGGCTGTTGAAAGCCAGTCCAACGGCCGCATCAAGGTTGAGATCTACCCGGCCATGCAACTGGGCGGCAAACCGCCGCAACTCATGGACCAGGTGCGCGACGGCGTAGCAGATATTGTCTGGGCACTGCCGGGGTACTCTCCGGGCCGGTTCCCGAAAATCGCCGTCTTTGAGTTGCCTTTCATGGTGTCGGATGCAACGGCGACGTCGCAAGCGGTGCACGAGTATTATGAAACCCATGCCAAGGAAGAGTTTTCAGACGTCCATGTGCTGCAGTTTCACACCCACGCCCGCGGCCTGTTTCACACGGTCGAGAAGCCAATCAAGTCAGTGGATGATTTCAAGGGTCTGAAGATGCGTGCGCCCAATCGCGGCATCGGGGAGGCGCTTGGTGCGCTCGGCGCCTCTGCCGTCTTCATGCCCGTCCCGGCGTTGCCGGAAGCGTTGTCAAAAAAGGTGGTGGATGGCGCTGTAATCCCCTGGGAAATAGTGCCGGCCCTGAAAATACACGAGCTGGCGCCGAACCATACCAGGACACCCGGAGCGCGGGGCCTGTACACTGCTGTGTTCGTCTACGCGATGAACAAGGCCAAATATGAGGGCCTGCCCGATGACCTGAAAAAGGTCATCGATGACAATTCCGGCATGGCCATGGCCAAGAAGATCGGTGAGGCATGGGATGTCGCTGAAGGTCCGGGCGAGAAGCTTGCCACCGGCAAGGGCAATCCGATCATCGATCTCAGCGAGGCGGACATTGCCAAGATGCGCGAAATCACCCAGCCGGTAACCGACAAGTGGATTGCCGACATGGGCGCTGACGGGCAAAAACTGTATGATGCCGCCAGTGCGCTGCTGGACAAGTACTCCAAGTGAGGTCAGGGGCATCAGGTTGGTAATCTGCTGAGCAATGGCCAACGGCGTCCACAAGGGCTCGGCTGCGCAACGCGCCGCGAAGTCGGTTGAATGGCTTTGCGGCGTGTTCGCTGTGGCAGGCGGCATGGTGCTTGCGGTCATCGCCATGACAACTGTTGTCAGCGTGCTGGGGCGCAAGTTCTTTGGTGGCGCCATTGCAGGCGATTTTGAGATCGTCGAGATCGGCTGCGCCGTGGCGGTGTCGCTGTTCCTGCCGTACTGCCAGTTGAACAAGGGCAATGTGATTGTCGACTTTTTCACCCTGAAGGCGTCGCAAGCCGTGCAGCGCTGGCTGGATGCTTTGGGATGTGTGCTGTTGACCCTTGTGGCGCTGCTGCTGACATGGCGCCTTGGCGCCGGGGGTATCTCGCTGTATTCCAGCAACGACCAGACCATGGTTCTGCAGGTCGGCACTTGGTGGGCATTTCTAGTTGTGGTGCCGTCCATGGCACTGCTGAGCGCGGTCGGCATTTTGACAACTGTGCGGGCGCTGACAGGCAACAGTGAGACGCCGGAAGGTGCTGCAACACCGGATGCAATGTCATGAGCGGCCCGGTTATCGGCTTGGTCGCCATATCCGCGATGCTGGTGATGATGGCGGTGCGGATTCCGATTGCCATTTCCATGTTTCTGGCAGGCGCGATCGGTTATGTGTCGGTATCCGGATGGATTCCGCTGCTTGGCTACCTGAAGACCAGCCCGTATTACCAGATGTCTTCCTACTCGCTGTCGGTGGTTCCGCTGTTCCTGCTGATGGGGCACCTGGCGACTCATTCGGGCATGTCGAAAGCCCTGTTCAATGCCGCCAATGTGGCGCTCGGCCGGTTTCGCGGAGGACTGTCCATGGCGTCGATCGGCGCCTGCGCCATGTTCGGCGCCATATGCGGGTCTTCGCTGGCAACGGCAGCCACCATGGGCCAGGTCGCGTTGCCGGAGATGAAACGCCGCAAGTATTCCGATGCCCTGGCAACCGGCACAATGGCGGCCGGCGGGACACTCGGCATTCTGATACCTCCGTCGGTGATCTTGGTCATCTATGCCATCCTCACGGAACAGAATGTTGCAAAAATGTTTCTTGCAGCGTTTGTCCCTGGCGTACTCGCAGCAGCCGGTTACCTGATCGCCATCGCTGTTTATGTAAGGCTGAACCCGGGGGCCGGACCGGCCGGCGAGCCTCTGGGCAAGCAACAGATACGTGAAGCGCTGCTTGGGTCAGCACCGGCAGTGGTGATATTTGTGGTTGTGATCGGCGGTATTTATGGCGGTGTGTTCACGCCGACCGAAGCTGCCGCATTCGGTGTCATCGGGGTTGGCGCGATAGCGGTTTTCAACGGCATGCGCTGGGCCGGTCTGAAGGACGCCCTGACCGGCACCGCCGTTTCAACCGGCATGATCTACATGATCCTGCTGGGCGCCGACATATTCAATGCTTTCCTGTCACAGACTCAGTTGCCGCAAACCCTGGCAGCCACCATTGGCGCCTCGGGCCTGTCACCGATGGTGATCCTGATCATGATCCTGATCCTGTACCTGGTGCTGGGTTGTGTCATCGATGCGCTGTCGATGATCCTGCTCACCATTCCGATTTTCTTTCCCATCATCAGTGCGCTCGATTTCGGCATGAGCCCGGAGCATACGGCGATCTGGTTCGGCATCATCGTGCTGATTGTCGTGGAAGTCGGATTGATCACGCCACCGGTGGGCATGAACGTGTTCGTGATCAACAAGCTGGCCGGAGATGTGCCGCTGGCTGACAGTTTCAGGGGCGTCGTGCCGTTTCTGATATCGGACTTCCTGCGTGTCGCCGTGCTGCTGGCATTCCCGGCCATAACGCTGTTCATGCTTGACCTGTTTTAGCTGGCCGTTCGGCTTTAGTTGTCCAGAACACCCAATGCTTTTTCCAGAATGGAGATGCCTTGCAGCATGCTGTCTCGTTCGTCAGCCGTGAGGCCGGACAGCAACTGAACCTCGAAGTCCAGCATCTGCGGCTCCAGCAGCTTGTAGGCCTGTTCGCCAAGCGCCGTCAGGTTCAGCTTTTCCAGCCGCCGGTCGGCAACATCCCGCTTGCGGGTCAGCCAGCGCCTGGTGTTCAGCGAACTGACCGCCCGACTGACCTTGGTCTTGTGCATTGAAGAATGCGCACCGATCTGCTTGGCCGTCAGTTCGCCGAACTGGG
>JBCCVY010000368.1:0-3100 GCA_039194725.1 Pseudomonadota bacterium | reverse complement strand
GCGCTGAAGTCGGACATTGTCGAGGCCGAGCATGAGCGCAACCAGTCCAAATCGGCGTATTACCCGCAGGTGTTCCTGGAAGGAGAAGCTGTTTATGGCGAGGACATAGACGGCACGCCCGGCCGCAGCAGGGAACTGCGCGGCGGCGTTGTGCTGAGCTGGAGCCTGTATGACGGCAAGGTCCGTACGGCCCGCGTCGGCGAACTGTCCGAACGCGTGGTGCAACGTGTTGCAGACCTGGAGAGGCGCGAACGGGAGGTCATTCAGCAGATCGAATCCGCATGGGCCAAATATACAAACGGCCATGCCCGGGTTGCCGCACTGAAAAGCCAGGAAGCCAGCAACTCCAAGATCATTCGCACCTACCTGGACGAGTACCAGCTCTCAAAACGCAGCATTCTAGATGTGCTCGACGCTGAAAACACTAGATTCAGGGTGCGCTTTGACCTGTCCAGCGCCTCGGCGATCAAGCGCTTTGCGATTTATCAGGTTGTCGCTCTGACCGGACAATTGCTCGACATTTTCGGGGTTGAAGCACCGAAAGAGGCCATCCCGATCAGCGACATTGCGCCGGCGCGCAGCCTGGGCGGCAATCATGATCTGGTAATTCAGCCCCTGCGGTAAAGCTGCAAGTAGCCGTGCCGTAAACAATTCCGGATGCAGAGAGATAATGGTGTTCTCATATGCTGCAACGATCCAAAGCCAGCAAGCCTGCTGCCGATGCTCCCGGTGCCGACCGGCCGCAGCCGGCCGGCCATGCTGTTGATGGATTTGACCCGGTCGCAACCGACCATGTGCTGGCGTGCTTGGGGTTTGTCGCGGCCCAGGCAGGGTTGCCGTTTTCACCCGCCGCCGCCAGCAGCAACCTGCCGCTGGTTGACGGCCGCCTAACGCCCGAACTGGTCGCACGGGCAGCGGCGAACCTGGGCATGGAAGCACAGGTGTTTCAGCGCAAACCGTCCGAAGTGCCAGCACTGGTGGCACCGTTCATCGTGCTGTTCGATCGCGGTGACGCATGTGTGGTCACTGACGTATCGCCGATTGGCAAGTTCGCCCGTGTGGTGTTTCCCGCTGTGTCCGACAAGCCGCGCCGGGTCCGGTTGAAGAAGCTCGACAAGCAGGCGTCCAACTATGTGATCTACGTTTCGGCGGGCGCCGACCAGCTGCCCGGCCATGCCGAGGACAAGAAACCGGCCCGCCACTGGCTGCTGTCGCCGCTGTTCCGGTTCTGGCCGGTGGGTGTCCAGGTCGCCCTTGCGGCACTGGTCATCAACATACTCGGGCTGGCGCTGCCGCTGTTCATAATGAATGTTTACGACCGGGTGATTCAGACCCAGTCGATGCCGACTCTGTGGGCGTTGACCGCCGGGGTGGCCATTGCCATTGCCTTTGACTTCATCCTGAAACTGATGCGTGGGCTGTTACTGGACGGGGCTGGGAAAAGGGTCGATCTGGGGGTCAATTCAACCCTGTTCGAACAGGCCATGTCGGCCAGAATGTCGGCCCGGGCTGCGCCTTCAGGTGTGCTTGCCAACCAGATCAAGGACTTTGAGAACGCGCGCGAATTCCTGACGTCATCTCTGCTCGTGGGCGTCATTGATCTTGCCTTCATCGGGATCTTTCTCGCCGTGCTCTGGCTTGTTGCCGGCAGTCTGGCGCTGATACCGCTGATTGCCGTGCCGCTGGTGCTGGCCGTGACACTGCTGCTGCAGATCCCGCTGAGCCGGTCGATAAAGCGGACCCATGGCCTGATGCAGAACCGGCACGGCATGCTGGTCGAAGCCCTCACCGGTGTCGAGGCCGTGAAGGCAGCAGGTGGGGAAGGCTATTTGCAGGGCAAGTGGGAACAAGCCACGGCCGCCTCCGTGCGCGCATCGGCCGCAACCAGGTTGTGGGCGTCCATCGCGTTGAATTTCACCGGTCTGGTGCAGCAGGGCGTCAGCGTGGCGATTATCGTCTGGGGCGTGTTTCTCATCGGCGCGGGCGAGCTCACCATAGGTGGCCTGATAGCGGCCAACATACTGGCGGGCCGGATACTTGCGCCGCTGGCCAACATCGCCATGTCCTTATCGCGCTCAGAATTTGCCTTTGCGAGCCTGCGCGCCCTGGGCCGGTTCATGAAGCTGGAGCGCGATGATGTCGTGCACAAGCATGCCGGCGGCGAGATCGGCAGTGCAGCGATTGAATTCCGCGATGTATCGCTGTCCTATCCGCAAAGCCCGCGACCAGCGCTGCAGGGGATCAATCTGTCGATCCAGCCGGGAGAGCGGATCGGCATCATCGGTCGCATCGGATCAGGCAAGTCTACCTTGGGCCGCCTGATGGGAGCCTTGGTTTCGCCCAGCGAGGGTTCGGTTCTGATCGATGGGCTTGATGCGCGCCAGTATGCTGTGGGCGACGTTCGCTCGGCTATTGGTTATCTGGATCAGGAACCACACCTGTTTTCCGGCACCATACGCGAGAACATCGTTCTTGGCCGGCCCCACGCCAGCGATCGTGAGGTTCTGGAGGCGGTGCATCTGGCCGGGCTTGACGCCCTTGTTGCCGGTCACCCCATGGGTCTGGCGGCGCCGGTTGCCGAACGCGGCCGCAACCTGTCCGGCGGCCAACGTCACCATGTCGTGCTGGCTCGACTGCTGGTCCGCAAGCCGAAAGTGTTGTTTCTGGACGAACCGTCTGCGGCCATGGATACAGCGGCTGAAAACCACCTGATGGCGCAGCTTGCCAGGTTGCCGAGGGAAACCACCACACTGGTCATCGCGACGCATCGGGCCTCGCTGCTGGCGCTGGTTGACAGACTGGTTGTGGTCGAGGACGGCAGGCTCATTGCCGACGGTCCGCGCGATGACGTTCTGAACAAGCTGAAACAGAACCAAGCTGCTGTACAACAACAAGTTACAGGAGCAGGCTGATGCGTACAGATGACCTGCGCTTTGCCGCAAACGCCAAACATGCCTACGAGCAATCCTATTCACGGGGGCCGTGGATGCTCATTCTGTGCCTGTTGTGCCTGATGGCCTGCCTGCTGGCCTGGGCCTGGTGGGCGACCGTCGAAGAGGTGACCAGAGGCACCGGCCGGGTGATCCCGTCGAGCCAGTTG
>JBCCVY010000367.1:0-3151 GCA_039194725.1 Pseudomonadota bacterium | reverse complement strand
CGGTCATGGTAGGTCGTTTTCTCCGTAAGCGGAAGAAAATTTTTCTGCAACTACCTGATGGCCCTGAGCTGATCATCCGACCGCGATGGCAACGCTGCATTTCAATGATTTCCATAAAGCAAGCGCTTAGGCATTGGTGAAGTTTGCCCTATGTATGATTGTTGACATCATCCAGCTGATCTCCAGGAGCAAATCAGCGAGGTTGGGTCGTGAACTTAGCGAGGAGATAGAATGCTCAACAGATTCGACGAAACCGAAATGCGTGCCGCCCTCCTTGAATCCTGGTCGCTGCAGACCGCCAAACAATGGACGCAAGAGACGCCGGCGGCAGGACAGTGCAATGTGACCGCCGTGGTTGTGCATGATCTGTTTGGCGGAGATATCCTGAAGACCGACCTGCCTGGCTATGATGTTGATCACTTCTACAACCGCATCGACGGCGTTGTCGTGGATCTGACAGACGGGCAGTTCTCAGCGCCGGTTACCTATGATGATGAGCCTGCAAGCCGTGAAGAGGCAATGCAATGTGTTCTTGCTTCAGAGTATGACACATTGCGCGCCGCGTTGCTGGCTCGCCTGAAGCAGCAGTGAACCTCAAGCCGTGATCAGATTTCGGACCGACACCAACAACAACCAGCATCCAATCATGATCAGGCCGATGAAGAACAGCCTGCTGAACTGCTCCTCGGAAACTGACGACCGGTATCGCGTGCCAAGCCAAAGTCCGAAGAATGCCGGGATCAGGGACGTTACCGAAACAGCTGTCAGGTCGGCGGTCATCAATGAGCGGCTGGTCAGGGAAACCGCCAGCGTTGTGGAAATTGTCACAAAGGTCACGCCGAGCGCCTGCACGAGCATATCCCGGTGCATGCCGAGCGCCTGCAGAAACAAAATCCCTGGAACGATAAAGTTGCCGGTCATGCCAAACATGATGCCGCCCAGTGCCGAGCAGGCCACTGACCAGATGGTCTCGTGTTCCGGTGCGGGTGCAGGCGTTCTAAAACCAGTGAATGAAATCAACGAGTTCAGGATCAATATGATGCCGAGCATGGCAACCAGATAATCGGTCCGTGCCGACGCCAGTATCTGTATTCCGAGCCAGGCACCAATGATGGCGGTTAGCAGGAAAGGCCAGAATCGCAGCAAAATCTCCTTCAGGTGGGGACCTGCAAGCGCTTGCCAGAGGTTGGTCACCATAAGCGGTATGACAATGATGGCCAGGCTGGTCTTCAGGCCGAGCGGCAGTGTCAGCATGGCCAGCGTCACTGTCGGCAGGCCGAGACCGATGACGCCTTTCACGAAACCGGCAGCGACAAATGTCACCGCGATCAGCGCCAGTATTTCCGGTGTCCACATGAGCACAGGGAGTAGCAGTGTGGCTCGGCAATGACCAGTGTGCTTGAGGGCGTGCATGGCAAGCAGTCCGCTGGCACATGGCTGCGTTTCCCGTGGGCACTCACGATGTAGCAGAGGCTGTTCCCGGCCGACGGCAGCTCGCCCTAAGATCTGACCATCTGTTTGGCAGCGTCAAATTCTGCGCGACGTCGGGCGAGCTCGTCAGACGATAGCTTGTCCGGGTTGGAGTAATCGTCTTTCCAGCTGTCGTCGCCTGCTGTCCATTCAAGCGGCGAGACCAGCGTCGTGCGCGGCCGCGATACGATTTCCAGCGCGCTCAGGGCCAACCCCAGGGTGAAATTCTGGCTTTCCTCATCAAACGGTCTGCCGGCGGCATTGCCGAGCGGAAAATCGGAAAACACAAATCGCGGCACGCCGCAGTGCTCAACAATGTCCTTGGCACAGCCCATGACCACCGTGGCGATCCCGGCAGATTCCAGATGCCGGGCGGCCAGTGAGACCGACTGATGGCAGACCGGGCAATTGGCCACCAGGATGGCAGCCTGGGCGCCTTCACCCGCCAGCGCCTCAAGCAGCACAGGTGCATCCTTTTCGATGTTGGTGCGCTGCGACCTGTTGGTTGGAAAGCCGTACACATGTGTGGTGAGAGAGCCGATGCGGCCGGCCTGTTCAGCCTGTTTCAGGGCGGCAAGGGGAAACCAGGTGCGCGGGTCTTCGGCGGTCGTGTGGATGCGGTCATAGGCAATGTGGGAAATGCGCACGTCCGGGGCAGGGCTTATGGGATGCGACCAGACGTCGTGAAACTTTGCCGCCCCGTTATAGGCGGCACCGGGACCCTGGTCGCCGGCATCTGGATCAAACAGCGCCGCGGTGGTTACCAGAGCGACCCGGGACTTTGCAATCGGCCGGCCGAGGCCCGAAAACGGCACTTCCTGGTGATGCGCCCACTCGTAGGGGTTGGCGTAGCCCAGGGCCAGGTACCAGTCGCGGGTGCGCTGCATGTAGGCAAGCGGCTCAGCCATTGCGGTCGGTCTTGCCGTCGGTTGCGTTGAGGCGCTTGTTTTTCAGCTCCTCGGCAAACACACGGGCGCGGCGTTCAGCATCATTCTGTTGCGGTGACGACAGATTGGACATCATAACCTCCAGGTCGGCATCGACCTGACCGGCCTGCCGGGCAAGGGTGTAATACTTCGCGGCCTCGACACGGTCCTTTTTCATGCCGCGCCCGGCAGCCAGAATCCGGGCAATGAACAATTGCGCCCTGGCATTGCCGGAGTTGGCGGCGACCAGCAGCCATTGTGCACCGATCTTGTAGTCCTTGCGCAGGCCCGCATCACCGCCATACACCATCAGGCCGTAGTCAAGCGCTGCTTCCGGCAAGCCCTGCACGGCGGCCCGCTGAAACCAGATACCGGCCACTTTCAGGTTCTTGTCGACACCGTCACCGTTCACATACAACAGGCCGAGATTGTACTGGGCCTGGGCCAGGCCGGCGTCGGCGGCTTTTCGGATATGCTTGGCGGCCAGTACCGGGTCGGCCAGAACGCCATTGCCCTGATGGTAAATCAGCCCCAGTTCGTTGTTGGCTTTCAGATGGCCGCCGGCAGCGGCCTTGGACAGCCATTTGCGGGCTTTCGCCGGATCCACGGCACCAGCCTGTCCGGTCAGGTGCAGCATGCCGATCCGGAACATTGCGCCAGTATGATCCTGTGCGGCGGCCGTCTCATACCATTGCAGCGCATTGGCCATGTCTGTCTGCCGGCCGCGACCCAACTCGTACATCTCGCCGAGCATG
>JBCCVY010000366.1:0-3171 GCA_039194725.1 Pseudomonadota bacterium | reverse complement strand
GTTCATGTCGCTCACGCAAGCAGCCTTCGGCTGCGCTCCGCGGGGGCGCACTTCGTGCGACGGCCAGTCTGCCTTGCCTCAGCGCTCCGCGCCTCGGAGAGGAATTCATCGACTTCGCTGGAATAGCGGCAATGCAAACGGTTTGTTCAGGGTCGGAGAACGGCCCGAGCGCAGCGAGGACAAGCTGTTCGACCAATACAAGTCAACAAATCTCCCGTGCCGGATAGACTCCAGCGCGAGCGTTGCTTTATATGCGCCTTCAACCGTTTCAACTGAACTGAAGGCTGCCCTTTCCATGACCGAAATCGTCCACGTACACGCGCGCGAAATTCTTGACAGCCGGGGCAACCCGACCGTGGAGGTGGATGTGGCCCTGGCGGACGGGTCGTTCGGGCGGGCTGCAGTGCCGTCGGGTGCGTCGACCGGCGCGCATGAGGCAGTGGAACTGCGAGACGGCGCCAAGAAGCGCTATCTCGGCAAGGGCGTCACCAAGGCAGTGGCGGCTGTCAACGGCAAGATCAGTGACGCCATACTGGGCCACGACGGCGAAGACCAGACTCTGATCGACGAGACCATGATCGAGCTGGACGGCACCCCCAACAAGGCCAAGCTGGGCGCCAACGCCATTCTCGGGGTGTCGCTGGCCGTGGCGAAAGCCGCCGCGCAAACCTGCGGCCAGCCCCTGTACCGCTATGTGGGCGGCACCTCCGCGCGGGTGTTGCCGGTGCCGATGATGAACATCATCAATGGCGGTGCCCATGCCGACAACCCGATCGATTTCCAGGAATTCATGATCATGCCGGTGGGCGCGTCCTCCATTGCGGAGGCCGTGCGCATGGGAGCGGAGGTCTTCCACACGCTGAAAGGCGAACTGAAAAAGGCCGGCCACAACACAAACGTGGGCGACGAGGGCGGCTTCGCACCTGACCTGCCGTCGGCAGAGGCCGCACTTGATTTCATCATGGAAGCCTGTGCCAAAGCCGGGTTCAAGGCCGGCAAGGACATGCACCTGGCGCTCGATTGTGCCGCGTCGGAGTTCTACAAGGGCAAGAAGTATGATTACCAGGGCGAAGGCGTGAAACGGTCCTCGTCGGACCAGGCACATTACCTGGCCAAGCTGGTCAACGACTATCCGATCATCTCCATCGAGGACGGCATGCACGAAGATGACTGGAAGGGCTGGAAGGAACTGACCGACCTGGCAGGCGACAAATGCCAGCTGGTCGGTGATGATCTGTTTGTCACCAACCCGGAGCGCCTGAAGACGGGTATCGACAAGGGGGTGGCCAATTCCATCCTGGTCAAGGTCAATCAGATCGGATCGCTGACCGAAACCCTGGCAGCAGTGGATATGGCGCACCGGGCGGGATACACGGCTGTCATGTCGCATCGTTCCGGCGAAACCGAAGACGTGACCATTGCCGACCTGGCGGTGGCGACAAACTGCGGGCAGATCAAGACCGGTTCGCTGGCGCGGTCCGACCGGCTGGCCAAGTACAACCAGCTTATCCGCATCGAAGAGGAACTTGACTCACAGGCCGTCTATGCAGGCCGGTCAATCTTGAAATAGGCCGCTCTCTGCCGCAGGTGCAGCCCAATTCGCCTTGTAGTTCTTGACCTTGTTGACAGTGATGATCGGTGGGCAACTCACGCGGCCGGTGTCATTGTATGCAAACAGAAGAGGAAGTTCAGTGTCAGACATCAATATGTGCGCTTTCGCAGAGAAAATGGGCGTCAGCAAGAAGTACAAGCAAGGCGACGTTATCTTCACGCGCGGCGATGACGGTGACTGCATGTTCATTGTGCAGTCGGGCTCTGTGGAATTGCGCGTCGATGACAAGCTGGTCGACAGTTGCGAGCAGAACGATGCGATTGGCTACATGTCGCTAATCGATGGGTCGGTACGCAGTTCAACTGCGACCGCCAGTTCAGACACTGAGGTGTCGATCCTCAATGAGCGGCACTTCCGCTACATGGTCGATGAAGTGCCCAACTTTGCCATGTACCTGATGGAGACCATGGCCCAGCGCATACGCGGGATGGCCAGAGCGCTTGACTAGAGGCGGGGGCTCCCGGGTAAACCGCCCATGTTGGCTGAGTTCTGGCAAGGACCTTCATTGCCGCGACTGACTTGCTGCCGGCAATGTGGCAAGGCCGACGTCCGATGAACCGAATGGCGCGGCGGGTTGCAGGGATCAATCCTGGGCGCTGCGCCGCAGGCTGACGGCGCTGGTGGCAAACTCACGGCGGAAGGCCCGGCTCAGTGCCTCGCCGGACCGGTAGCCGTAGCGCCGCGCGATTGCCTGAATACGATCACCGCGTTCGGCATCCTGGTGCGCCAGCACCATGCGCCAGCGCCGCAGGTACGCCATCGGTGTTTCGCCGACGCGGGCTGCAAACAGCTCCGAGAAGCGGCTGAGAGACAGCCCGGCAATGCCGGCCAGGTCCTCGTTGCGCCAGTGCCGCCCCGGTGCTTCGTGCATGGCAACGATCGCACGGGAAAGACGCGGGTCGGAAAGTCCGCCGAGCAGCCCGGTCCGGGTGGTTCCGGCCTCCAACTGGCTGCGCAGCAAACGCACCATCAGGACCTCGCCCATGCGGTCGAGGATGGTGCCGGACCCGCAGCGTGGCATGTTGCCCTCGATCTGCAGCAGGCGGGTGATGTGGAGCAGCTCGGAGTCCTCACAGATCTCGATCTCGATCAGCGACGGAAGGGTTGACAGGAGCGGGTTGAAAGACCCGCCCCAGGCGACCTGAGCACTGAACAGCACCGTATCGTTGCCGGTGATGCTGGCTGCGATGGAGTGGGCCGGCGAAAACACTATTCGTCCCGGCACATTGCCGTCTGCCCCGGCCAGTATCGCCAGATTGGAACTTCCCCGGCCGGCCGGCGTGACGCTCAGCTCAAACCGGGTGAGCAGAGCTGATAGTCGGTCATATCGGGGCATCGCAGGGCATTTCGCATTTTCGATCAGGTTTTTCGTATTTTTCTAATCGTAAATGCAGCTATCAAGGCAGGCAAGCAGTCATTTGTGAAAGGAAACCAACATGCTTGTGCCTCGTCAGAAAACGCCTGGATTGACCGTCAAGACGCTCGATCACGGTGACTTCGATCTTGCAGCGGAGAAATCGGAACGCGGGATCGTCGTATGCTTTTACCGTGGCCTGCAC
>JBCCVY010000365.1:0-3189 GCA_039194725.1 Pseudomonadota bacterium | reverse complement strand
GTAGTACCACCGCCTTACTGAAGCATCGCAGTTGCCGTCGTCGCCCAGCTCAATGGCTTTTGCGGCCAGCGCCAGGGCCTTGTCATCAGCGGCAAACATCGCCGGTGTGCCACGCTTCAGGTTACGGCTCATCTGGTCCAGCAACAGGATCAGGGCCAGCCTGCCGTCGCGGCTGTCGGCCCAGCCGTCAAGTTCACCGGAACCGGCCTTTTCGTGGGCAGCGGCGAACTTTGCGCGCAAGCGCTCGTCGAAGGCCTCATCGGCGGTGAAATAGGCTTCTTCCGGCTGCTCCAGCCAGAAGTCGATGACGTCGCGCGGCGTCATGCCGGCCCGCCGCCGGTGAAGGCCACGTCGCGGCGCGCTGACCGGATGGAAATGGAATAGCCGGCAACGACATCGATGAGGGAAATCGCCAGCAGCGTGACAAACGGCGCCGTTCCGGCCTTCTCCACCAGCAGGAACTCGACCAGGGCAACGATGAAAACCGCCGTCGACATGATGTGATCGATGATGGTCAGGCTGCCGACACGGGCGGCTTTCAACACCTCGACAAACAGCAGGAACAAGGCCGCCATGATCAGCATGTCGGCCCACTGCAACGACAGCAACGCGCCTGACATCATGTTGAAGCGCATGGCTTCGGCCCACAACCATCCCGGATCGGTGAACGCCATGACGTTGTAGGCAAGCAGGACCAGGGCGAGCAGCGGAAACGCCATCAGGTATCGCATTGGAAAGATGTTCCCCGTGAATCAGTATTGCGCACGTTGAAAACTACCACAGGACACCCAAACGATTAAGGGCCAGCGATGCAATTGCATCACCAGCCCTGACATTCGCATGAACTCTGCGCCGGAACCGGCGCCAGGCTCAACCGTTCGGATCAGAAGTCGCCCTTGGGCTCGAGGATCTGACGGCCCTTGTACATGCCGGTCTTCAGGTCGATGTGGTGCGGACGGTGCAGTTCACCGGTCTGCTTGTTTTCCACATAGGTGGCTTTCGCCATCTTGGAACCGGACCGGCGCATGCCGCGCTTCGACGGCGTGGTTTTTCGCTTTGGAACAGCCATGACAAACTCCGTAAATGCGGCGCCGCGAAAAGGTCTTGCTACCCTGCAGCCGCCTGAAAAAACGTTCCGATAAACCGGGATGGCGCGGCTTATAGCCCGTGTCGGGCCAAAACACCAGAGATGATTTGCATATCATGGCTTCACCCCACGTTAAGAGGAAATCTGTATACGGTGATTTTGGAGTTGACCTGCTCATCAATCGCCGGCGCAATAGAGATTATGCTTTGGAAGCCAAAATCCCCGCTGGAACCGACCGATGAGGACTGGCAGCTCGCATGCTGGGGCTGGTTGTTCGAGAATTTCAGCAGCACGCATCCGATTTCGGAAACACCGCTCATCCAGCCAAACGGCACCTACTTTCCCAGTACCGACCTGACCGGACACGACAAGGCCCAGTTCATTTTCGAACTCGTCGCCCGGTACATGCGGGTTCCTACTGAGGGCTTCAAGCTGGTGCCACAGCAGGAAACCGTGGATCCGAGGGCCAGCAATCTGCTGATAGTACAGAACGCACCGACCTCCCCCGCCGGCACTTTTCAGCTGCACACAAACAATGAACTCACAATTACCTACGATCCCGCGGGCCTGGACAGGCCGATCCAATTTATTGCGACACTCGCCCACGAGATCAGTCACGCATTGCTGTTCACCACACGCGAGGCACCTCCCGGTGGCGACGACTGTGAAGAATTTGCGACCGATCTGGCTGTCACCTATTTCGGTTTTGGTCTGTTCGGTGCAAACAGCGCATTCGAATTCCGGCAGTTTTCCGATATGGGCAGCGGCATGCAGGGTTGGGAATCGCGCAGGCTGGGCTACCTGACAGAAGCAGAATGGGGCTTCTCACTGGCCGTTTTCCTATTGGTGTCCGGACGAGATGAGGCGGAGATCTCAGGACTTCTGAAGCCGGCGCCGTCCGCTCACCTGAAAAAGAGCCTCAAATACCTGCGCAAGAACAAGCACTTGTGGCAAGGCCTGAATGGCAGCCAATTGCCAGATTCACCAGTCACTGCATAACGTCACTCAAGCCCTTGCTTGACCCCGGACAACAGGCTGGCGGCGCCCTTGGTGAGCAGGGAAATGTCCGACCCGCAGGCCACGAAGGTGAAGCCGTCGTTGAGCAATTGGGCGGCAAACTTGGCATCAAACACCAGGGTGCCGACCGGCACGCCCTTTGCCATCAGCTTTTTCGCCACCGGCATCACCTGCTCCCAGACGGCCGGATGCATCGGTTGCCCCACATGCCCCAGGTCGGCACCGATGTCGGCCGGTCCGAAAAACACGCCTGTAATGCCGTCAACCGCGGCAATTTCCTCCGCCTGATCCATGGCCTGCCGGGTCTCAAGCTGCACCAGCACCGCGGTCTCGTCCTCAACCCGGTCAAAATAGTCGCTCACCCGGCCAAACGCATTTGCGCGCGTGGCGCCGCTGACGCCGCGGATGCCGCGCGGCGGATAGCGTGTCGCCGCAACCGCCTGTTCGGCTTCGGCAACCGATTGCACCATCGGGAACAGCAGGCCCGGCGCGCCGATATCGAGCAGCCGCTTGACCTTGACGCTGTCATTCCAGTCTGGACGCACTATTGCCGTTGTGGAGCTGGCAGCGAGCGCCTGCAACTGCCCCAGGACAAGCGGGATTTCGTTGGGTGAGTGCTCCATGTCGAGCAGCATCCAGTCATAACCGGCAGTCGCCAGCACTTCGGCGGAGTAATTGTTGCTCAAGCTGGCCCACAGACCGATCTGCTTCTTGCCTTCACGAATGGCCTTGGTGAAGGTGTTGGTCTGCATTTTCATATAACTGCCTTTTCGACAAATGCTTCGTTGCGTTCGACACGGTCGTAGTTGAACGGCGACAGGTCCAGCGTCCGGTATTCGCCATAGGTGATCAGTTCCGAGGTGCCTCTGCCCATGGCCGGTGACTGCTGGAAACCGTGACCGGAAAACCCGTTGACGAAGATGAAGTTTTCAACCTGCGTGTGGCGGCCAAGAATGGCGTTCTGGTCAAGCGTATTGAATGCATAATGCCCGACCCAGGAATTGACCAGCTTGATGGCCTCAAACTGCGGAATCCGGTTGGCGATCGCCGGCCACGCCTTTTCTTCCCAGATGCTGTGATCTTCG
>JBCCVY010000364.1:0-3194 GCA_039194725.1 Pseudomonadota bacterium | reverse complement strand
CCTTGCAGGCCGAGTACACCGCTTCGCCGGATGACCCGACCCGTCCGGCATCAGAGGCAACATTGATCACCTTGCCTGCTGCACGCGTCACCATCCGAGAGACCACCGTGTGATGCAGATTGAGCGGCCCGTAAAGATTGATGTCGATTATCTTTTTCCACAAGCCGGTGTCCGTGGCCAGGAACGGCTTGGCTTCATCCCAGCCGGCATTGTTGACCAGGATGTCGATGGGTCCGAGATCGCTTTCAGAGGCAGCAACAGCAGTTTCCACTGCTTCATAGTCTGAAATGTCAGTGACGTAAGTGCGTGCATTGCCGCCCGCATCCGAAATCAGCCTGACTGTTTCCGCGGCGCCGTCACCGTTGATGTCAAAAATCGCGACACTCGCCTGCTCTTCCGCGAACCGCCGGCAGACCGCACGGCCGATGCCACTGCCGCCGCCGGTCACCACGACCACTTTCCCCTTCAATCCCCGCATGTGTGCTACTCCGTCGTTTGAAAAGTCAGGCCGCCCGGCCCTTGCCGGCTCGCGGGTAGATATCGCTCAGTGGCCGCGATTTGCCGTCTGCCTGGATCAGGCGAACATGGTGGCGTTCAAGGGCGCGGGCATGGGGCACGCCACAAGCATGGGCAATCAGCCCCACCCCGTAGTGTATCTTGCCGGCATAGTTTTTCACCCGCACCGCCTTGTCTGCCGGGTCCAGCCCGCGCTGCAGATGACGCTGGTGGGTGGTGATGCCGGTTGGACAGGTGTTCTTGTTGCATTTGAGCGACTGGATGCATCCGAGCGCGAACATGAAACCGCGGGCCGAGTTGACGAAGTCTGCGCCGGCACAATACGCCCAGGCGACCTCGGCCGGCGTGATCAGCTTGCCTGCGCAAATGACGCGAATGCGGTCTTTGAGCTTGTGCTTTTCCAGGACATCCACAACCATCGGCAGCGCCTCGCGAACGCTCAGTGCTGTATTGTCGATCAGCGGCATGGGAGCGGCACCAGTACCACCGTCGCCGGAATCTATGGTGATGAAGTCAGGCGCCGAGGCCGCCCCGCGCTTGTTGATGAGGGCGCACAGGTCCTCAAGCCATTCCACACCGCCCATGGCGGTCTTGAAACCGGTCGGCAAACCGGACACCTCACGCACTCGGCCTATGAAATCGAGCAGCTGTGCATTGTCTGCAACTTCCGCGTGCCGGTTCGGCGACAATGACGCCTTGCCCACCGTGATGCCCCTGATACGGGCGATCTCTTCCGTCACCTTGTCGGCAGGCAGAATGCCGCCTTTGCCTGGCTTTGCGCCCTGACTGAGCTTGATTTCGACCATCTTGACCTGCGGCAGAGCGGCAATCTCCTTAAGCCTGGTTTCGGAGAATTTGCCGCGTTCGTCGCGCACCCCGTATTTCGCCGTGCCGATCTGGAAGATGATATCGCAGCCACCCGACAGGTGGTGGTCCGACAGTCCGCCCTCGCCTGTATTGAGCCAGCAGCCGGCCAGTTTGGCGCCTTTCGACAGGGCGCGCACTGCTGGTGCCGACAATGAGCCGTAACTCATCGCGGAGATATTGATCAGCGAAGCCGCCCGATAGGGCTCGCGCGCGCTTTCTCCGATGATCAGTGCCGGAGGGTCGGAAACTTCATCATCCAGTGGTGCGTAAATTCCGCTGGCATAGATCGGCGAGCCGACGGCGGTGATGTTCTGCGTCGATCCGAATGCAACCGTGTTGTCGACCCCGGCAGCAGACTTGTAGGCCCATTCCCGCTGTGCCCGGTTGAACGGCATCTCCTCGCGGTCCTGAGCAAAGAAGTACTGGCGGAAGAACTCGCCCAGTGTCGAAAACAGATGTCTGAAACGTCCGATGACCGGATAGTTCCGCCGGATGGCGTCCTCGCGCTGACTGATGTCGATGATGAACATGACAATAACCGCCAGCACCAACAGACCGACAGCAAACACGAACAGGGTCGACAGCAGCGACAGCGCCTGTGTGACAAGACTTCCCACAAATCCCATACCCGACCCTTGTTGATTGGCAGCCCTGCCGCAACCGAAAAGCTCCGGCCAATAAAAGAACCTGATGTAACCGCCGGGGTCAACTCGTCGGCAGCACCGGGCATGCGGTTTTCCGGAACGTGGCCGACTGGATCGTTGTCACCCATTTGTCACACAGCCGACGTATCGCAGGAACCGTCCGAACCGGGAGATTGCGCGATGGCTGAAAAAACTTACAACGTGTTGTTCCTTTGCACGGGAAATTCCGCGCGCTCAATACTCGCGGAAGCCATTCTGGACCGCCTCGGCAAGCAGCGGTTCAGTGCGTTTTCCGCCGGCTCACAACCCAAGGGCGAACCCCATCCACAAGCGCTGAAACTGCTTGAGTCGCTCAAATACGACACGTCGCCGTTCAGATCGAAGAGCTGGGACGAGTTTGCAAAACCCGGCGCGCCAGCATTGGATTTCGTTTTTTCGGTGTGCGACAACGCCGCCAACGAAGCATGTCCGGTTTGGCCTGGTCAGCCTATGAACGCCCATTGGGGCGTGCCGGACCCAGCGGCTGTCGAGGGGTCGGATGCAGAGATCGCAGCAGCCTTTGCCGAAACCTATCGTCTCATGAACAATCGCATCACAGCGTTCGTTAACCTGCCTTTGCAGAGCATAGACCGGTTGAGCCTTGCCAAACGTCTGGAGAAGATTGGCGAGCACTAGCGGCCCGTCCATTGCGCAGGTCTGATCAGCGCTGTCAGGAGCCGAATATTCCGGACAACCATGAGCCGGAATCGGCAACCGGACTCAGACCGCCGCCCTGCAGCAGAGCGAACGCATCCTTGTACCACTTCGAATTGGGGTAGTTGTGTCCCAGCACGGCAGCAGCGGTCTGCGCCTCGGACCGGATGCCCAGCTGCATGTAGTTTTCCGTCAGCCGGTACAGGGCTTCCGGCGTGTGGCTGGAGGTCTGGTAATTCTTGACGACAGTCTTGTACCGGTTGATGGCCGCGAGGAACGACTTCTTGCGCTGATAATACCGTCCGACCTCCATCTCCTTGCCGGCCAGGATATCGCGCGCCAATGCCGCCTTTCCGGCCGCATCCTGGGCATAGGATGTGCCGGGATAACGGCGCGCCACTTCCTCAAGCTCAGCCAGGGTCTTGCGCGCGGCAGTCGGGTCGCGCCGAACGTCGTTTATCTGCTCATAGTGAT
>JBCCVY010000363.1:0-3209 GCA_039194725.1 Pseudomonadota bacterium | reverse complement strand
TTCCCGGTCAAGGTCTATTCTCTGGTTCGCCGTGGGGTGTCGCCTGACATCAACGCGGCCTCGACCGTGCTCATCGTCATAACGCTGGTCGCCACCATCATCGCCATGCGCATGCAGGCACCATCGAAAACCGAAGGGTAGGGAGCAATATGACCAGGCCCATTGTTTCCATCAAGAACGTCACCAAGCGCTATCCGGGTGTTGTTGCCGTGGACGATGTCTCTTTCGATATCCTGCCGAACGAGTTTTTCGCCTTGCTCGGACCATCAGGCTGCGGCAAGACAACCCTGTTGCGCATGATCGCCGGGCTTGAGACTTCCGGTACCGGCGACATCGTTGTCGATGGCCAGAACATGGAAGGCGTGCCTGCCAACAAGCGTCCCGTCAACATGGTGTTCCAGTCCTACGCCGTGTTCCCGCACATGACCGTGCGCAACAATGTCGCCTATGGACTGAAAGTGACCGGAGTGGCCGCAGCCGAGATAGGGCCGCGGGTTGAAGAAGCGCTGGAGATGGTTCAGATGGGCGCGATGGCCGACCGCAAGCCCGACCAGCTTTCCGGCGGCCAGCGCCAGCGGGTTGCGCTTGCCCGTGCGCTGGTCAAGCGGCCGAAAGTCCTGCTGCTCGATGAACCCCTGTCGGCTCTCGATGCCAAGTTGCGCGAGCACATGCAGCTTGAGTTGGCGCGCCTGCAGCAGGTCATTGGCATCACCTTTATCATTGTCACCCATGACCAGGATGAAGCCCTGTCGATGGCCGACCGGATTGCGGTCATGGAAAAAGGCGGCGTGCGCCAGATTGCAGGACCGGAAGAACTGTACGAAAGACCGCACTCGCGTTTCGTGGCCGACTTCATCGGCAAGATCAATCTGATCGAGGCAACTGTCTCTGGCGCCTCAAGCGCCGGAGTGACATGCCTGGCCAAGGGCCTGGGCAGGGTCGTGGTGCCGCATGAAGGGAGCGCTTCAGGCAATGTGTCACTCGCCGTGCGGCCCGAAAAACTGATCCTGTCCGACCAGGAGCCGGTTTCCGGTTCTGACATCACCACCACGGGTGTCATTCGCGATGTTGCCTATTACGGAGACGTCAGCAACGTGTTCGTGACATGCGCGGACGGGCTGGAGCTTGCTGTGAATGTGCAAAACGACCGTGCAGCCGCCGGATTGCTGGAAAACGGCCGTGACGTTCATGTAAGCTGGCATCCATCTGATACGCTAATCCTGCAGGAGTAAAATTCGTGTCCACACCCAAGTCATCGCTGGGCGACGCCGCCTTTCGCCGCAAGGATCTGATGGGGTCTTCGATCGAGGCCAGTTACGCCGGCGCGTTGTCCTTCCTGCGCCGCAAGTACACTCGCAACCTGAAAGGTGTTGATGTCGCCGTCTCCGGTATTCCGTTTGACCAGGCCGTCACCAACCGGCCCGGAACGCGGTTTGGCCCCCAGGGCATACGCCAGGCATCGGCCCAGCATTCATGGGGTCCGGTGTGGCCATGGCGGTTCGATCCGTTTGAGACCCTGGCCGTGGTTGACTACGGCGACTGTTTTTTTGACTGGGGACGTAAGCAGGACGTGCCGCGCATCATCGAAAAGCATATCAGCACAATCGTTTCCAAGGGGGTCTGTCCGCTGACCTTTGGCGGGGATCACTTCATCACCTATCCTGTGCTGAAGGCCATTGCCAAGCAGCACGGGCCGCTGGGCCTGGTGCAGTTTGACGCGCATCGTGACGTGGAACCTGAATCCGGCAACCGCATAGACCACGGCACCATGTTTTCACTGGCATTGCAGGACGGCATAGTCGATCCCGCCCGCTCCATCCAGGTTGGTATCCGCACGTGTTTCAAAGGCGAAGACTCAATGGGTATGAAGGTGCTGTTTGCGGACCAGGTCCATGACATGAGCGCCCGGCAGGTTGCGGACGAAATACGCACACAGCTGGGTTCAGGACCTTCCTATCTCACCTTCGACATTGATTTTCTGGATCCCGCCACTGCGCCCGGAACCGGCACGCCGGTCCCCGGCGGTTTCACCAGCCATCAGGCCCTGGCTATCATACGCGCCATGCAGGGACTGGATTTCGTCGGCATGGATGTGGTCGAGGTGTCGCCGCCTTACGATCATGCCGAGATGACATCGAACGCGGCAGCGATGATTGCCGCCGAACTTCTGTGCCTCAAGGCCTATGCGGCTGGTGCCCGGCCTGAGGAGATGACCAGCTGATCGAGCTCTTCACTCAGGGCTTCACGCCTGTTCAGATCGTGCTGGTGATGCTGGCCATGTTCGTCGGTGGTTTGTGCAAGGGCATCATTGGTGTGGCACTGCCGCTGGTCGGCATCTCGATCATGGTCATGCTGCTCGACCCGAAACTGGCGGTGGCAATGATCGTCATTCCGATTTTCCTGACCAATTTGCAGATGGCAATGCGTTCAGGCGCTGACGAGCTTCTGGAAGCGCTGGCGCGGTTCTGGCCGCTTGTCTTCACCTGCTTCACCACACTGTTCACCGTCGCGTTGTTTGCAACGAAACTGTCGTCATCGGTTATCGTGATCGGTCTCGGGCTGGCCCTGCTGGTGTTCGTGCTGGCCAACGTGTCGCCGTGGAAACCTTCGGTCCCGGCCAAAGTCGAAAAACCGGTAGGCGCACTTGTCGGCGTCGTGTCGGGCGCTCTTGGTGGCGCCACGTCGGTTTATGGCCCGCCGATCACCATGTTTCTGCTGGCATCGGGCGTACCAAAGAGCAAGTGGTCAGCATCGGTGGGAGTGACTTTCACCATCGGCAGCTTGCCGCTGCTGGCGGGATATGTCTTGAACGGCACCATAACGCCTGCCGTGGCCGCGATCTCGACCACCGCCTGCCTGCCTGCTTTCGTCGGTATGTGGCTCGGCTTCAAGCTTCAGGACGCAATGGCCCCGGAGACCTTTCGAAAGGTGCTCATGGCCGGCTTGTTCATCATGGCACTGAATCTGCTGCGCAAAGGGTTCTTCGGATAACTCTCAGGGTCCCGCACTCAGGCACAGGCCGTCAGGTGAATTCAGTCATCTGCCATCCGCCGCATCCGCGAGCAATACTACAATTCTGCTTCAAGTGGGCTCAGGCTGTTCTGCACGCCAATGCCAATTGCCGGCATGACGGCAATCAGTGCCAGACCGGTCGCGCCCGCAATCAGGGCATATTCGATAGCTGTGGCTCCGTCTTCATTCTTCATGAA
>JBCCVY010000362.1:0-3225 GCA_039194725.1 Pseudomonadota bacterium | reverse complement strand
CGCAAACCGGCGCCATCTGGCACCGGATTGCCGGCGAACTGAGCCAACATTTCTCATTGGTGATTCCGGACCTGCGCGGCTACGGCCGCTCCGACAAGCCTGCCAACGATGCGGAGAACCTGACCTATTCGAAACGCACCATGGCGCAAGACTTCATCGCGGTAATGGGCGCGCTCGGACACCAAGAGTTTCATCTGTGTGGCCATGACCGCGGCGGGCGGGTGGCGTACCGCCTGGCACTGGACCACCCTGAGCCGGTCACCAGCCTGATCACACTCGACATCGTCCCGACGCTGGAGCAGTGGAAAGCCATGGCCAGTGTCGCAGGCGCCATGAACACCTATCACTGGCCGTTCCTGGCACAACCCTTTCCGTTGCCGGAAAAGATGATCCGCGCCGATGCCGACTTCTATCTCGAGGAGAAACTGGGTGCCTGGAACAATGGCACCGGGCTTGATGTTTTCGACCCGGCCGCGCTGGAAGAGTATCGCACCTACTTCCGCGACCCGGCTGTCATCCATGCCATGTGCAATGACTATCGCGCCGGCGCGACCTGCGATGTGGCGCATGATCGCGAGGCCCTCGATGACGGCGTCAGGATCACCTGCCCGATGCTGGCCTTGTGGGGCGACGCCGGCATCCCGGGCAAATCCGGCAGCGGTCCGCTGGACATCTGGCGCCAATGGGCGACAGATGTAACCGGCGGCGGCATCGCCTGTGGCCACTTCCTGACCGAGGAAGCCCCTGCAGAAACGCTTGCCGCCATGATGCCGTTTCTGAAGGAGAATGCTGCGTGAGCCAACCGATGGACAGGCAGGCTGAGTTTTCCGGCACGCGTGATGTGCGCGAGGCTCACCGGTTCGACGAACAGGCCCTTGCCGACTACCTGCAGGCGCACATTGCCGGCTTCACGCCGCCAATGGCGGTGGAACAGTTCAAGGGCGGCCAGTCGAACCCGACCTACAAACTTGTCACGCCTGACGCCTGCTATGTCCTGCGCCGCAAGCCGCCCGGAAAGCTGCTGCCGTCGGCACACGCGGTTGACCGTGAGTATCGGGTGATCGCCGCGCTGCATGGACAAGGCCTGCCGGTCGCAAAACCGCACCTGCTGTGCGAAGATGCAACCGTCATCGGCACGGCGTTTTACGTCATGGATTTTGTCGATGGCCGGGTGTTCTGGGAACCGTTCATGCCCGGCATCTCCGGTCGCGAGCGGGCTGGCATTTTTGACGAGCTTAGCTGCTTCATGGCCAATTTGCATTCAGTAGAGCTTGATGCTGCCGGCCTCACCGACTTTGGCCGCGCGGACGGCTACGTGGCGCGCCAGATCAAACGCTGGTCCGAGCAGTACCGCGCCTCCGAAACGGAAATCATTCCGGCCATGGACCGATTGATGGCCTGGCTACCCGACGCCTCTCCGTCATCGGGCCAGGTGTCGCTTGTGCATGGCGATTTTCGTCTCGACAACTGCATAGTCGATGCCGACAGCCCGAAGATCCGGGCCGTGCTGGACTGGGAACTGTCCACACTCGGCGACCCCATTGCAGACTTTACCTACCACCTGATGCAGTGGCGCATGCCGCCATCTGAAACCGGTGCCGGCGTCGGTTCGCTGATCGGCCATGAAGACCTCGAAGGCGTGCCTGTCCTGGAAGACTATGTCGCCGCCTATTGCGACCGCCGCGGCCTGGACTCGATTCCTGACCTGGACACCTATCTTGCCTACAATTTCTTCAGGATGGCGGCCATCTTCCAGGGCATTGTCGGCCGCGTCAGGGACGGCACCGCGGCCAATCCGCATGCCGCGGAAATGGCCGATCTGGTGGCGCCGATGGCAGACGTCGCCTGGGACTACGCCAGAAAGGCCGGGGCATGAGCAGCGTCCGCATCGGACTGGCGCTCGGCGGCGGGGCAGCGCGCGGCATTGCCCATATCCAGATCCTGCACG
This sequence comes from Pseudomonadota bacterium, assembly GCA_039194725.1. Lineage (GTDB taxonomy): Bacteria > Pseudomonadota > Alphaproteobacteria > Rhizobiales > Aestuariivirgaceae > Anderseniella. Next base: position 1,277 of record JBCCVY010000362.1, on the reverse strand, counting down.
CCCTGGACGAACTCGGCATAAAACCGCATCGCATGTCCGGCACCAGCATCGGTGCCCTGATAGGGGCCGCCTATGCCGGCGGAATGAGTGCTGCGGAAATCGAGGACCATGGCCGTTCGGTGCTGTCGAACCGGCTGGACGCCGCGCGGCGGGCGTTTTCTTCCGGCCGCGGCGGCGTCATGGACCTGATCAACTTCAACCCGCTGGCATCGCCGATCATCGACGGCACGCAACTGGTAAAGCTGGTCTTGCCGGCACCGGTCCCGGATGACCTGGCAAAGTTTCCGATCCCCTTCAGCATCGTCACCACCGACTTCTACAACATGAGCGAGGTGACGTTTTCATCCGGAGACCCCGTTGCCGCCATTGCCGCCAGCATTGCGATCCCCGGTGTCATTTCGGCTCCGAAACGCAATACCACACTGATCGACGGCGGTTGCGTCAATCCTGTGCCGCTGTCCCATGTGCAGGAAGACTGCGAAATCGTGGCGGCAGTGAACGTGATTGGCAGACCGCAAAACGGTAATGGGTCCGGTGCCAGGACCACGGACCTGTTGTCCGGCGCCATGCAGATCCAGCAACAGAAGATCGCCGAACTGCAACGTGACAGCCTGCGCTGCGACATATGGATTGAACCGGCCATAAGCCAGTTTCGCATTCACGACTTCTTCCATTTCGAAGCCATCATGAGCGCGGCAAAACCGGCACGTGACGAGTTCAAGCGGTCACTTGAAGTTGCATTGAACAGCCGAGTCAATTCAGCGGGTTAGCGCCTTGTTCTGAAGAAATGAGTCAACAAATCCCGGGACGTTTTCTCGCCGAGACCGGAATACACGTCGGGCGCATGGTGACAGGTGGGCTGGGCAAAAAACCTCGGGCCGTTGTCGACCGCCCCCATTTTCTCGTCATCGGCTCCAAAGTACAGCCGGGCGATGCGGGCAAACGAAATGGCCGCGGCACACATGGCACACGGTTCGAGGGTCACGTGCAGATCGCACCCGATGAGGCGCTCACTGCCAAGCAGCCGACCGGCTTCGCGGATGACCAGCATTTCCGCATGTGCGGTAGGATCATTCAGTTCACGGGTGCGATTTCCCGCACTGGTCAAGATGCTGCCGTCAGGAGCGGTAACACATGCGCCAACCGGCACTTCGCCACGCGCACCGGCAGCTTCGGCTTCTACAAATGCATGCGCCATGGCCGGGTGTAGTTCAAGCTTCATGGTCTTTCACACCTGTCTGCCGGGCTTGCGCAATTGGACCTGTGCAGCCGCCCTG
>JBCCVY010000361.1:0-3329 GCA_039194725.1 Pseudomonadota bacterium | reverse complement strand
CTGGAATTAATACACAAAAGTACAACGAGGAGAACCTGCCAATGCCGGTGCATCAGCGCATCAGACCCTTCAACACCAAGGAAACGTATCCTGAGCAGAACCTGTCCAACGATCTGTCGCAGGGCGTGGTGGCCCGCGGCACCATGGTATTCTTGCGCGGCCAGGTGGCCCAGGACCTGGACACCCGCGAGAGCCTACATGCAGGAGATGCCGGCAAGCAGACGGCAAAGACCATGGAAAACATTAAAATGCTGCTGGAAGAGGCCGGTTCCGAGCTCGCACATATCTGCCGGATTGTCGTTTATGTGACAGACATCCGTTACCGCGAGGCCGTATATCAGGAAATGGGCAAGTGGCTTGAGGGGGTGTTTCCGTGCTCCACAGGCCTGGTTGTGCCCGCGCTTGCCAGGCCCGAATGGGTTGTTGAAATAGAGGTTACGGCGGTCATTCCGGATTAGAAGGATATTCAGATGGCTCTTCACGATGCACTGGGGAAATTGCAGGACACAGCAGCGGCTCCGCTGGACGAGGCCTTCAGCTCACCGCCTGAACTCTACACCAATCCGGACATGCTGGAGCTTGAACTGCGTGAGATTTTCGAGCGCGAATGGCACTGTCCGGGCCTGGCTGCCGACATCCCGGAACCCGGCGATTATGTGACCTTCTCCATCGGCGACCAGCCGGTGTTTTCCATTCGCCAGAAAGACGGCTCGATCCGGTCATTTTCCAATGTCTGCCGGCATCGCATGATGCAGTTGCTGGAAGGTTCCGGCAACACCAGAACAATTGTCTGTCCCTATCATGCATGGACCTATGGCCAGGACGGCTCGTTGCGCGGTGCATCGCAGATGGAAAAGTCGAAAACCTTCAACAAGAAAGACTTCTGCCTGCCTGAAATCCGCACCGAACTGTGGAATGGCTGGATTTACATCACGCTGAACCAGGAAGCGGCACCTGTGGCGGACCTGCTGGCACCGATGCATGATCTGGTGGCGCAATACCGCATGGACAAGTACATCCCGTGCGAGACCCAGGACCATGTCTGGCAGACCAACTGGAAGCTGCTGACCGAAAACTTCATGGAAGGCTATCACCTGCCGGTTGCGCACAAGGCAACGGTTGGCCAGTGGTTTGGACTGGATGACACGGTGTTTCCCAACGAAACCAGCGAGCACTTCACCTGGCAGACCTTCACCAAGGGGGAAACCGCAACCTACGGTCGCGCCGCGGACGGCAATCGCCATCTCGAAGGCCGCTGGCGTTACACGACCATCATGCCGACGGTGTTTCCGGCCCACATGTACATTCTCGCGCCTGACCATGTCTGGTACCTCAGCCTTCGTCCCAAAGGTGTCGGCGAAGTCATGGTTCGCTTTGGCGTTGCGCTGGCGCCGGAGCGGCTCGAGGCATTCCCCAACAGGCAGGCGGCTCTGAAGGACCTGGTGTCGTTTTTTGACCACGTCAACGAGGAGGACCGTTTCGTGGTGGAAGGCATATACAAGGGCGCTCATGGCGCTCTGGCGAAGGCCGGCCCGCTAAGCTATCTGGAGCGGGAAATCCATGACTTCCAGAAGTATCTTGTGGCCAGGCTGTGTCCGGACAAGGCTGGTGCGGCGCAAGTTGCAGCGGAGTAGGCAGCAGCAGAGGTTAGATAAGCAGGTGACGCGCATTTCGGCCGAAGCTGCCATCAGCCCGGTTGCTGTGAAGCGTCAGTCATGCAAACCAGCACAGGGTCGCGGGTGCCGTGCCTGATCTGGCTATGCAGGATCAGTCGCTCTGAATGCGTTGCCGATCTATGGGAGTGGGCTTGCCGCGGTCGCGGGAGTCTTCGTCATAGCGTTCAAGCACGTCGTTCTGGCTTACGGTTGCCTGAACCTGCTGCTGCTGGTTTGTATCGTGTTCCGGGCCTTGTGTCAGAGGGCCCGGCGTTCCAGGCGTGGTGGACGAAAACTCAAACGTCTGCCTTTCATCCAGCCACGGGAACGGGCTCGGTCCGCTGTAGCCTGAATCAGGGTCGCGAAGCTCGGCCGGCGCCGGCGTATGCTGCCTATGGACCTGGTCCTCTGATCCACCGGTCGGGCCGCTTTCGTGAGTTCTGCCTGCGTCCGGGTTGCGCGCCGTTACATAGGTGCCGTCCTCTTGTCTGGTCGTTGACCACCGCGGTGTCGTGACCGTTCTGCTGGTGGTATCCTGGTTGCTGTCAACATAGCGTTCAACGCTGTGATACTGACCATCGGGATCTCTCCAGTACGTGACGTACACCTTGGCGTCACCGTTGCGCTCGGTCGTGTAGTGACCGTATTCCATACTACCGGCTCGTCCAGGACCGTTGGCAGGTGGGGAACGATACTCTCCCGACTCGCCAGGCTGGCGCCCTGCGATCCCCGCCATGCCGGACGCAATTCCACGGTTGATGTTGAGATAGTCCTTTGCGGCACCTGCCGCGGTTCCGGTGTCAAGCGAACCGGGTGCATGGCTGTTGGCAAGTCCGCCGAAGCTGCCAGGCCCGAACCGGCCCAGGTCTCGGTTGCCCCACAGATCGCCGTGGGCTTTGCCGGGCATTTTGCCGCCGTCCGGTGTCTTGAACATGCCGCCCAGAACATCGCGGTTGGATTGCGGAGCGTCAGGCGTCAGCGATATGGCGCCAAGACCAGGCTCAACCGTCGCTGCAGTCCGCATAGCGCCCATGGTGATCGCGTCCCGGGCCGTTTCCACGCCCTGGGCGGCCTGCATGATGTCCTTGATCCTGACGTGGCTATTGATCCGCGCAGATTTGGTTGAAGTCTTATGCACGAGCTTTGCAGCCGGTGCTTTCACCCGGTCGGGCTTTATGATGGCGATGCGTGCTGCTGCATTCACCGCCGCCCGGGGTTTGGGACCCGAACGTGGTACGGCCCTGACTGCGAGTTTGGGCTTCAATCTCGGGACCACCGCAACTTTCCGAGCGCGCGGTTTGACCTTGAGGCGCGGTTTGACGGTTGTCGTCCTGATCTTCGGCTTGATGCGGGCGGCCCTGATCTTGACTTTCGGCTTCACGCGCACCTTCGCAGCGCGGACCTTGACCCGCACCTTCGGTTTGGCGACAGCGATTTTCGGTCGAACCTTGACGATCTGTGGCTTGACCTTGATACCGGCAGCGTTTGCATCGGCCACAAAAGCAGGTGCAAATTGCATCATGCTGGCAACTGCAGTTGTGAGCATCAAAGCGGAGAGTTTCATCGTCTGGTCTCCCGTAATCGTGTGAGCGGACCTGTGTCCTCATTGACCACAGGATAACGATACGACAACGAAAACGATGTGCGATCATGCACATCACGGATGGTGCAGTT
>JBCCVY010000360.1:0-3343 GCA_039194725.1 Pseudomonadota bacterium | reverse complement strand
GGCCTCGAAAACCGTGGAATTGCACGGCAACGGCACCTATGCCCATTGTCTCGAATGCGGCAGGCGCCATGAACTGGACTGGGTCGCCGCTGAGCTTGAGGCGCACAGCGATGCGCCGGCCTGCGTGGCGTGTGGCGGCGTAGTCAAGACCGCGACCATCTCGTTTGGCCAGACGATGCCGGTGGACGCCATGCGCCGGGCCGGCGAGATGACCAGGGACAGCGATCTGTTTCTTGCGGTCGGCTCGTCACTGGTGGTGGAACCGGCTGCCAGCTTCCCTGTGCTCGCCGCTCAGCTCGACATCCCGCTGGTGATCATCAACGGAGAGCCGACCCCGGCCGACGAGCTCGCCGAACTGGTCATCCACGACGACATTGGAGACGTGCTTCAGCACGTCTGAGCGCAGCCAGGTCCGCAGGCTTGTTGCAATCAACCATGTGACTGGCTGATCAACTGACTACCGACAGCGCCTTCAGCGTCTCGGCATGCTCTGCAATTGCCCGCCTGCCGTTGGGGCTCAGTTCGTAGATGCCCGTCTCGACGCGGTCAAACCAGCCATAATGGTTGGCAGCCATGATCTGGCGCGCCCTTGCCACGCCTGAGGCCCTGGCCACATGGGCAGCCTTGGTCGCGCCATTGGCGTGCAGGGTGCCCGCACAGCGGAGTGCATCCTGCCGGTAGGCTGTCATCACAGGTTTTCTTGTCGTGCCACCGGTATTGGGGTCGCCGACGCGTGTTGCAAACTCTTTCAGCAGCCTGGCTTTCTTGCGCTTCGACTGGCGTGGCCGGTACGGCGCCGGGTCCAGGTGAATCTCAGCCAGCCCGTCCTTGAGTCGCACCGTGATGAGGCCAAGCCCGAGCCGGCGGCACAGTGTCTTGTTGTGTTTCAGCGATCTCAGGAAGGCACGGCCGGTGCCGCGCGGCACGCAAACATAGACGGTGTCGCTCAAGGAGAGCCGGTCGATGGCCTGGTGAAACAGGGTCAGCGAAAAACCGGTCTTAAGTTCCACTATGACCGGATCTTCGCCTGCGCGGCAAGCAACCACATCGGCTGCCCGCACTTCCCCCTTGACCTCATAGCCCTGTCCCTCGAGCAGCGCTTTGACAGGCCCGTAAAGATCCGTTTCGCGTGCGGGCGTATTTGGCATGTAGCCTGTTTAGCTGATTCATTCTGGCTGGTCGAACAGCTTGTGGTTTGGTTTATATCGCTCACGCAAGCAGGCTTCGCCTGCGCTCCGCTAGGGCGCGCTTCGCGCGGCGGCCGGTCGGCCTTGCCTCGGCACCGTGTGCCTCGGAACAGAGTTCATCAATTCAGTTGTGTTGCACTCTGGCACTAGGCCCGACCGGGCCTCGGGCCGGTCAGGCCCGCCCCAGCGGAGCGCAGCCGCCAGGCTGCTTGCGTGAGCGAAGTAGACACGAAGCCTGCTTGCGTGAGCGGCATAAGCCCAATGCAAAACCCCCGCTGCGGAGAGCAGCGGGGGTCCTTGGTTGTTGTATGTGCCAGTGTGGCCTATTCGGTCACGTTGACAACGGTTTCCATACCGGCCTTTTCGCGCCGGCTGTCATTGTAGATGGCCTTGATCAGCGCAAAGCACATCAACATCATCACAATGGAAAACGGCAATGCCCCGATCACCATCGCCGTCTGAATGGCCTTCAGGCCACCCACCAGCAATAGCGCTGCAACCACCGCCCCCAGTGCCACGCCCCAGAAGATGATGTGCGGGCGCGCCTTGGGACCTTCGTCACCGGCTGCATTGATGGTGTTGACGATCAGCACCGCAGAGTCAGCCGAGGTCACCAGGTAGGTCATCAGCAACACCACGATCATGAACGCCATCAGCCACGACAGCACCTCGGAGATCGGCGCCAGCATGAAGTTGGTCATGGCGAAGATCTTGTCGCCGTCAGGTGCCGAGGTGATGACGCCGCCGGCGCCGCCGTTCAGCTCCAGGTCGATGGCGGTGCCACCGGCCCAGGTGAACCACACAAAGCACATCAGAGACGGCACGATCATGGCGCCCAGGACAAACTCGCGGATCGACCGGCCCCTGGAAATCCGTGCCAGGAACAGACCCACGAACGGTGCAAACGCAACCCACCAGGCCCAATAGAACACCGACCAGGCACCCTGCCAGTTGGCCAGCTTGGTTGCCACGCTGTCCGGATTGCCGTCACCCTGCCAGACCCGGAACATCATGTCCGGCATGGCAATCAGGTAATCCCAGATGCCGACCAGAAGCGCCTGCAGCCCGAAGAACGTCGAGCCGAACAGCAAGAAGAATGACAACAGCGCAACGGACAGCACCATGTTGATGTTGGACAGCCACTTGATGCCCTTGCCGACACCCGACAGGGCGGACAGGGTCGAGGCCCCCATAATGGCCAGGATGGCCACGATGATTCCGGCTGAACTAGCATTGCCCTCCGCTGTCTGCAGACCGCCGATGCCGATGCGCGCCAGGCCTGAGACAAACTGCTCGACGCCAAAGCCAAGCGTCTGAGCCACGCCCAGTATAGTGGCCACCACGGCAACGATATCAATCAGGTTGCCGAGCGGGCCGGACAGCGACTTGCCGAACAGCGGGGTCAGCGATGAGCGGATGGTCAGCGGCAGGTTGCGGCGATAGCTGAAAAACGCCAGCGCCAGCCCGGCAATGGCGTAACACGCCCATGCCCCGAGACCCCAGTGCAGGAACGACCACTTGTAGGCCATGCGGATATTGTCCGCCGAGCCGCCATTGGTCAGCCCCTTGATCACCTCCGGATTGTTGCCGAAGTGATACACCGGCTCTGCCACTGCCCAGGTCAGCATGCCGACACCGATACCGGCACCGAACATCATCGAGAACCAGGAAAAGTTGGAAAACTCCGGCTTTTCCCCGTCCTGACCAAGGTTGAGCTTGCCGGCCGCCGGCCAGATCGCCAGCAATAGGCACACCAGCACAAACAGCGCCACCACCCAGATGTACCAGGTGGCGAAGTTGCTCAGAATGAATGAATTGAACTTGTTGAGTACCGCCCCGGCCTGCTCCGGAAACGCCACCGCCCAGATCACAAGACCGCCGATAATGAATTTGGACGCAATCGTAACGTCCTTACTGAAACCCCGATAAAATCCGGCATCCGCCGTCTTGATTGGGAGATCAGTAAGTGCTGGCTTGACTGCCATATGTAGTTCCCTCCTATGCTTCCCAAACTACAGTGTACAGTCATGCGACAAATTGCCTATGAAAAATGCAAAAAAGTGACGTGGGATTCTCATGTTGCCCACAACTGAATGCGCGTCCGCAAAAAATGAGAATTTTCGCCTTGATATACGGTTGTTTTTTGAGACCTGCAT
>JBCCVY010000359.1:0-3345 GCA_039194725.1 Pseudomonadota bacterium | reverse complement strand
CGGCACGACACTGACAACCCGGTCGCCGCGGGATACTAGGGATTTATGCACCAGCATGTTTGCCGCGATCGTTCCATGGGTGACCGTGATATTGTCGATATCCTGATTGTCATAAAGTGTCGAGATGGCCTGGCGCAACCTAGCCGAACCCTCGATTGCACCGTAGGTCATCTTCATCGGCAGCAGCTCTGACAGATCACTGCTGTTGCGACCGGACAGGTGCAACAACTCGTCGATGGTTATGCTTGCGACACAGGTTTCGGCAAGGTTGTAGGTGCATCGCGTTTCCCACTCGTTCATCCAGATCTCGACTTTGAACGGCTCGATATGCATGACGGGGTCCTCGGGATTTTGAGTTGTTGATAGAACGCGAGCGGTCGACCGGAGGTTGGGCCGACATTGACGTACAACTTGCGCCTTTGCCGTCTAAGCTGCAATGTCCGCAATCCAGTCTGCGCCCCGCGATCCGGAATATCCGATGCCAAACTTGCCCGAAATCAAACAGCAGATAACCTGGGTGTATACAAGCAACCTGGAAGAAACCTGCGCCTATTACCACGGCATCCTCGGGCTTGAACTGGAGCGCGACGAGGGAAAAGCACGGATATTCAATGCTGGAGGACGGGCCTCGATAGGCGTCTGCCTGGCGTTTGAGGATCGTGTCGTGCAACCGTCTGGCAGCATGATTACGCTGGTCACTGACGATGTTGATCAGTGGTACTCAATCCTAAAAGACAAAGGGGCCGATCTCCTTGGTCCGCCGCGCCACCTCGACGAATTCGGAATCTACAGTTTCTTCTCCCGCGACCCAAATGGCTATGTGATCGAGTTTCAAAGTTTCACTGACTGAGATCAGCGCAGAGCTGTTTGTCTCCGGGCACATCGCGTTCATTGCCCACAGCTCCACAAACAATCCCTGTTGCGACAATTGCTGCATTGCACAATCAATACGAAACATGTTAGTATGCAAACAAGTTTGGAATCGGCAGGAAGAGCGACAATGGGCGTTATCAACGTAATAGACACCAACAACAAGACCCACGTGCTGGAAGCGGTTGAAGGCTGGCGCGTAATGGAGATCATTCGCGAACACGGCTTGCCCATGGAAGGCCTGTGCGGCGGCGCATGCGCGTGTGCCACCTGCCATGTGATTGTCGATGAAGACTGGGCAGCCAGACTGTTCGAGGCACGTGAAGAGGAAGAAGACATGCTTGATACGGTGCCAAACGTGATGCCGTCATCGCGCCTGTCCTGTCAGTTGATCTACACCGAAGAGCTGGACGGTCTGACGGTTGCCCTTGATCCTGCAATAGCGGATGCGGTGCGAGCCGCCTGAACCAAACCCTCACCGCCTGCGTTCACAATGAAATGACATGGATCACCGCCTACATTTTCACTGCCATAGCGTTTTTCGCAATTGACTTCCTCTGGCTCGGCACCATCGCCAAGAAATTCTATTTCTCGCGCATGTCGCATCTGCTGGATGGCAAAGTGAACTATCCTGCCGCAGCGGGATTTTACGCGGTATATGTCGTTGGCTTGATTGTCTTCGCTGTCGCCCCCGCCCTGCAAGACGGCGCCTGGCAGACAGCAGCGTTGTATGGCGCCCTGTTCGGGTTTTTCTGCTACGCCACCTATGACATGACCAATCAGGCCACGCTGAAAGACTGGCCCGTCGCCGTCACCGTCGTCGACATCACGTGGGGCACCTTGTTGTCGGGCTCGGCAGCCACCATCGGCTTTCTTGCCACCCGGGCGTTTGCATGAACCCGTTGCAGCTTGACTGGGAACTGGTAACCGACCGTGTCATGGGCGGTGTCTCAAACGGACGGATCGAGCAAACTGCCATCATGGGCCGTCCGGCAAACCGCATGACCGGCCGGGTCAGCCTCGACAACAATGGCGGTTTCATTCAGATCGCCGCGGATCTGCCGCCGCCGCCCCCCGCAGCCACCGGAATCGCGCTGCACCTCATCGGCAATGCTGAGACCTACAATATTCATCTACGTACCAGCGACCTTTCCAGGCCATGGCAATCCTATCGCCAGGCGTTTACGGCGCCGGCGGAATGGACCCTTTGTCATTTCGATTTCGCAAACTTCGAAGCCCATCGAACCGACAAGCTGCTGGTGCCAAAGAACATCCGCCGCATCGGCATCGTCGCGATTGGTCGCGTGTTCGATGCCGATACGGCGGTATCTTCAGTCAGCTACTACTAGGGCCGCAGGGTCAGGCCGCATGCGATCTCTGCTGGCCACCTTGTTTTGAGCGGTTTGTGCGGCGGCGCCTGTTCGGTCTCGGTGTGGATTTTTTGTCCTGCTCACCTGCAGTCCGCGCGGTATTCGCAGCAGCACGGCCACCGCGACGGCGTGGCCGCTTCTTGCGCTGCGGCTTGGCGCGCTGATCCGACTGGCGCGGCTCGCGCGGTGTGTCGCGCGCAGAAACTTCCGGCAGTCCGCCGGGCACCGGCAACTCGTCCACCTTGCGCTTCAGCAGCCGCTCGATATCGCGCAGCAGGCTGCGCTCGTCAGGCGCGCACAGCGCCACGGCAAACCCGGACGCACCGGCGCGCGCCGTTCGGCCAATGCGATGCACATAGACCTCAGGTACATTCGGCAGTTCATAGTTGATGACCATTTCAACACCGGGCACATCGATGCCGCGAGCTGCAATGTCTGTCGCGACCAGTATCGGGCAAGCGCCTTTGCGGAACCGGTCCAGCGCCTTTTCACGATTGGACTGTGACTTGTTGCCGTGAATGGCGGCTGCTTCAAAGCCGTCCTGGACGAGCCGCTTCACCACCCGGTCGGCGCCGCGCTTGGTACGGGTAAACACAATCACGCGCTTGCCCATGTTCTCGCGCGCCAGATGCGCCACCGCGGCGATCTTGTTGCCCGGCGCAATGTGCATCACCGACTGGTTGATGCGTTCGGCCGGCGTCGACACTGGAGCCACGGCGATCTCCACCGGAGACTTCAGGTGATCGTTGCTGAGCTTGCGGATCTCCTTCGGCATGGTCGCAGAAAACAACAGGGTCTGGCGCCTTTCAGGCACCATCGCCACAATGCGTCGAATGGCCGGCATGAAGCCGATATCCAACATCTGATCTGCTTCATCGAGGATCAGGACTTCAACCGAATCCAGCCGCATGGCGCGCTGATCGATCAGATCAAGCAAGCGGCCAGGTGTGGCGACAACAATGTCCACGCCGCGGGCCATTGTAGCTTTTTGCGGCCGGATGGACACGCCACCCACGATCGATGTGGCGGACAGTCTCAGGCGTGATCCATAGTCGCGGACTGACTTCATGATCTGGGTCACCAGTTCACGGGTTGGCGCCAGGAT
>JBCCVY010000358.1:0-3380 GCA_039194725.1 Pseudomonadota bacterium | reverse complement strand
TTTTCTCGCCTCGGTGAAGTCGCTGGCGGGACTGCTGCAACCTGTCGATCTGGGTATTCTGGAAGCGCGCCGGTTGGGCGGTTTCCTGGCACTGATGCAGGCCTGCGGCAACCATGACGATGTCTCCAGCCTGGCCTGGTCCTGTGTCCGGTCGCTGGATCACCTGCGCGCTCGCCTGACGCCTGAAGACCTTGCCCGCCGGGCCGGACTGACCGGCATCGAGAAGGACAACCTGCTGCAATGGGGGTATCCGTATGTGGCTGATCAGTTTCGCTTTCATATGACACTTACATCGGCTCTCAGCGACGATGAGCTCAACGAGGCGCAAACCGCCTTTCTCGAAGCAGCGGGCAATGTGCTGGACGAGCCGGTGATGCTGGATGCCATCAGCGTCTATGGTGATCCTGGCGCGCCAGACACGTTCAGGCTCATTGACCGATTTGCGCTGACAGCCTGAGCAACAGGCCGGTCATGGCCGTGACGGCTTCCTGTGCAACGCTGTCGTTGTGAATGGTGTGCACGCAGTGCCCGTTCCGCCAGTCCGCAACCTGCCGTGCCTGTCGGGCGGCAACGTCTGCAGCAGTTTCCCGGCCGCGCGACCGCAACCGCTGGGCGATGATGCCAGGCGCAGCGGTTATCTCTATGACCTGCATGCGCTCGAACACCGAGGCCGCATCACCAAGTGAAGCACGCGACACGTTGCACACCATGTGTTGTCCGACCTGCAGATCCGCGACCAGGTCGCGTGACAGCCCGTAATGAAGCTGATGCGCCGACCAGGACAGGCAGAATTCGCCGCTTTCCTTCATGCGTCGGAAGCCGGTGTCGCTGACGGATATGTGGTTTTCGCCGCCGGCATTTTCCGGTCGGGTGATGTAGCGTTGCGGAAACCTGAAGCACGGGTTTGCCGACAGACATGACCTGGCGCCCGCCAGCACGGTATCCTTGCCGGCGCCGCTGGCACCGACCACCGCAAAGAACACGCCTCCTGTCACGCGTTGGCGCCGGTCTTCAGGCATCGGGCTGCATAGGCCATGAAATGCGCGACACCCGGCGTTTGCCTGTCTGGATCCTTCGCCTTGTCGTCCCACATCCGCAGCCGCACCGCGTCGCGATGATGGGGATTGGCTTCGAATTCAGTGACTTCCGTGTCGGACATCGGGCCGCCCTGCAGCTTCAAAGACAGCACTGAAGCCGCCGACAACCGGTCAAAGTAGCCGCTGTCAACGGCACAGAGATAGCGTTTGGCGGCAACATGCAATTTGACCGGCTGGGTCACCTCATCACCGAACCAGTCATTCAGAAAGCGCTCGCCGACGTCCTCATGGACGAGGTCCTGGCTCTCTGCGAGCGAGGTTTCGAATTCCGGGTCCAGCACATGTCCGACATCGTGCAGCAGCGCCGCAGTGACGAGGGGCGCCGCTGCGCCGTCGGCCTCGGCAAGTGCAGCACATTGCAGGGCGTGCTGGGTCTGGGTAACCGCCTCGCCGCCATAAAGACCAGTGCCGTTGCCTTCCAGCATGGAAGAAATACGTTCGATTATGTCCATTGCCATCCCTTAAGCTATTCGCGCGCCTTCGCGCCAGACTTCCTTCACGCTGGGCAGGTCACCGTCCAGCCGGTAGCGCACCAGGTCGGCGCGCTTGCCAGGTGCAATCTCGCCCCTGTCGTTAAGCCCGACCTTGCGAGCCGGGTTGCGACTGACTGCGGCAATGGCCTGCGGCAGCGTAATGCGGTCGACGGTCTTCTCAAGCAGTGTTGCGCCATACAACAAGGAGAACGGCACATAGTCGCTCGACAGAATGTCCAGATAGCCCAGCTCGGCCAGTTCCCGGGCTGACACGTTGCCGGAATGGGATTGGCCGCGTACCACGTTCGGCGCCCCCATCAGCACCGCAAGGCCGTTTTCATGGCTGGCCCTGGCGGCCTCGATGGTGGTGGGAAACTCAGCCACCACGACACCGTCCTCAACCGCCTCGCTGACATGGTCCTGTGTTGCATCGTCATGGCTGGCAATGGCCAGGTCGCGGGCGTGGGCCTGGCGAACCACCGCGCGCCGGTTGGATTGCGCATAGAGCTGATGATCCTCGCAGCGCCGGTTCATATAGGCGCGCATCTCGCTGTCGGAGAAACCGTACTTCGCCTTGTAATAGTTGAAATAGGTGTCCACGGATGCGAACTGGCGCTGGCCCGGCGTGTGGTCCATGATCGACACTAGTGCCGTGCGGCTGTTCGCCATCAGCGGCTCCAGAAGTGCCATGATATCCCGGCACGACACCTCGCAGCGCCAGTGCATGAAATGTTCCGCCTTTAACGAGCCCCGGGCATTCAGCGTGGAAACCGCACAGGACATTTCCTCCAGCAGGATGCTGGAACGCGAACCGGTATCGGCGTGACCCACTGACAGGGCATCGAACACCGTGGTGATGCCGGCTGCTGTCAGTTCCCGGTCGTGGTTGAACACTGCCGCTTGAACCGGCCAGTACGACTTTGGCCGCGGCATGATGTGACGTTCGAGGTTGTCGGTGTGCAGTTCGACCAGGCCTGGAATGATGAAGTCGCCGTCGACATCCAGCGCGCTTCGTGTAGAGGACGGCCCGCTGTTCACATCGGCGATCTTGCCGTCCCGCAGCAGCAGCGATCCGTGTATCTCCTCATCCGCCAGTACCAGCCTTGCATTGCAGATCGCCTGTTCAGGCATGCACCGTTTCCTCCCTGCCGCAGGTGACCATGTCGATGTCCCGGGCGCCGAGGGTCTTGCGGTCTGCCGGATCATGAAAGATACCCAGCACGGCGGTGCCGCTGTCGCGCAGGCCGGCGATCATGTGCAGCACGGTGGCGCGGTTTTCCGGATCGAGCGACGCGGTCGGCTCGTCGAACAGCATCAGTGGCCGCGGTGCCGCCATGGCACGTGCAATATTGACTCGTTGCTGTTCGCCGCCGGAAAACGTCAACGGCGACAGGTTGAACAGGTTGTCCGGAATCCGCAGGCGCTGCAGCAGGTCCGCTGCCCGCGCCCGGGCATCGTCCGGCGTCACACCCTGCTCAATGGCCGGATCGGCGACGATGTCCAGCGCCGGCACTCGTGGGATCACACGCAGGAATTGCGAAACGTAGCCGATCACGTCGCGGCGCAGGGCTGACATTTCTCGTGGCGCCGCTGCTGCAACATCTATGCTGTCATCGCCATGGCGCACCAGAATGCGCCCGCCGTTGACCCGGTAGGTGCCGAAGACTGCCTTGAGCAGCGAGCTTTTGCCGGCGCCCGACGGCCCGCACAAGGTGGCAATCTCGCCAGCTTTGACCACGAGGGATGTGCCGCGCAGCACATCAAGGACGGCGCCGTTCTGGGTGTGCAGCACGAACTGCTTGTCGATCTG
>JBCCVY010000357.1:0-3381 GCA_039194725.1 Pseudomonadota bacterium | reverse complement strand
CGCGCCTAGCCGAGTGAACCGATTTTCCGCCATCAAATGATCTAAGCTAACCTCATCTCGCTTTAGCTCTCAAAATGCGTTGCGCCTCGGCGGTTCTCATCCAGTGGCAGGTTTGAATAGAACGGGTCGTGTGCGCGTTGCTCGCACTGCTGGCGGGGGCATAGCCGGCAGTTGACGCCGATCTCCGTCACCATCCGCGTCGCCTTCGGGTCGATGGTGATGCCGTAAATGGTGTCCTGCAAATACTCTATTGAACACCCTAAAGACACAGCCAGGCGCTTGTCTTCGGTTGAGTAGCGTGTGGTTGGGCGGTCGACGGTCCGGTTGACGGTCAGGTAGCGGCTGTTGTCCGGCATCTCGACGATCTGGGTCATGATGCGGCCCGGGACGCGAAAACAGTAGTGGATGTCCAGACGCGGACAGGCGCCGCCATAACGCGCCAGCTGGATCGGCGTCACATTGAAGCGCTTTGAAATGTTGCCGGCCCGGTCGACCCGCAGGAAGAAGAACGGAATGCCTTTCTGCCCGGGTTTCTGCAGCGTTGTCAGGCGATGGCAGACCTGTTCGTAGGACACTGAAAACAGTGCCGACAGCCGGTCGATGTCGTACTTGGCCTGCACGGCCTCCTTGAAGAAGTCGCCATAGGGCATCATCAGCGCCGCGGCGAAATAATTGGCCAGTTCCACCCGGCAGCGGGACGCCATGCGTTCGCTGGAGCGCAGCTTGTCAGTCAGCTGTTTATCGAGAATGTCGGGAAACTCAATGAGCGCGATCATGTGCGCCAGCTGAAACACGCGGTTGTTGTAGTCAAGCCCGTCGGACAGCTGTATCTGCTTCTTCTTGCGATTGTAGTAGCGCAGCGAAATGCCGAGCTGTTCGGCGCGCACCTGCCTGACCTCGATGTTCAGGCGGTCCTGCAGATGGGCCTTTAGCGCGCCATACATTTCCTGGCGGTCCGGCATGCTCTGCGCCCAGAATTGGTCGGCACGCTGCTCCAGCGCCGGGAAATGATTGTTGTTCCTACGGAAGAAGTCATGCACGCCCTGCTCGATGGAGAACGACGCATCCATGCTGTCCGAGATGGCTTCGTTCTGCTCCGCCAGCCGCTCGCCGAAGGTGCGGTAGGCATTGAAGATATTGAGCATGCCGCGCACCAGGTTGGGCGAGCCTTCAAGCGCACTGCGCAGTTCTTCCACGTCTGGCGGCTTGTCTCCAAAGGCCGGATCCCTGGTTACCTCGCGCAACTCACCGAGCAGCATGGCTGCATCGGAGTTGGTCAGGTCACGCCAGTTGATGCCGAAATTGTCGGCCAGGCTGATGAGGAATTTGAGCGAGGCGCTGCGTTGGTTGCGCTCCACCAGATTGACGTAGCTGGGGCTGACGCCCAGCGCCTTGGCGAGGTCGGCCTGTGTCAGGCCGTCACCCTGACGCAGTTCGCGCAGCTTGGGGCCGATGAATATTTTCTGTCCAGCCATGTGCCGATGGAGCCTGCAAATGAGCCTCTAGTCAAGTTTGTAATTTACGACGTTGACTTGTTGACTGACGGGGCAATGGTTACATCGCCAGGCGTGAAGGTTGTGCCGGGGTGACCTCGGCGTGCGGCAGGGTCACGTTTTCACAGCCCAAGAGACGGTCACACAGATGAGTTTCAGCCGGCGTCACGTCGAGGCCTGCGCCTGCAATCGTGTCGTACCAGAGTGCATCGGCAAGTGCCTCTTCGTCGACCAGTCCGCTGCCTGATGTGTTGATCAGGTAGGCATCTGGTTTCATTGCGTTCAGGCGCAGGGCGTCGATGAGATGGCGGTTTTGCGCATCGGCGAGACAGTGCAGGGACACG
The DNA here is from genome assembly GCA_039194725.1 of Pseudomonadota bacterium. Classification (GTDB taxonomy): domain Bacteria; phylum Pseudomonadota; class Alphaproteobacteria; order Rhizobiales; family Aestuariivirgaceae; genus Anderseniella. Next base: position 1,544 of record JBCCVY010000357.1, on the reverse strand, counting down.
AAGTCCGACTGGCCCAACAGGTGATCAATATCGTCAACCTGGCTGGCGCTGATCTGGTCCAGATCGTCATCCGAGACGATTGATTGATTGTGGACGACAATTTTCATGCCGAAGCCACGGTGTGCGCTGCGGGCGGTTTCTCGTCCTGTCCGTCCAAATCCGATGATGCCCAATGTCTTGCCTGACAGGGGTTTGCCGGTCATCAGCATGAGCTTCAGGGCTGTCTCGGCCTTGCTGTCGCCCGTTCCGCCCGTCGTGCCGGTGCAGCGTTTCTCGGCGGCCCTGAATGCAAGTTCGCCTGCTCCAGAAGCAGATGAGCCGGGAATGTCCGTTGATGCTGGAAACATGGCGGCACAACCTTTCGGGGTCGGGTTGAATATGATCTCGCTGGCAGTCATCGTCATGTCCTCACGCGGCCTTGCTGTACACGCTGTGCACGGTGGTGCCGATTTCGGATGGATTGGGCACAATCGAAACGCCGACTTCGCGCAACAGCTCGACCTTCTCCGGTGCGCTTTCCCCGAACGCCGAAATGATCGCGCCGGCGTGCCCCATGCGCTTGCCTTTGGGCGCGGTGAGGCCGGCGACATAGGCGATGACCGGCTTGGTCATGTGATCGCGAATGAATTCGGCCGCTTGTGCTTCCTGCGGTCCGCCGATCTCGCCGATCAGCACAACCGCAGAGGTGTCGTCATCGTGTTCGAACAGCTCCAGTATGTCCTTGAACGATGAACCGTTGATCGGGTCTCCGCCGATGCCGACACTGGTCGACACACCGATGCCGAGCTCTTTCATCTGCGAGGCGGCTTCATAGCCAAGCGTGCCGGAGCGGCCGACGATGCCGATCGAGCCGGGCAGGTAGATGTGGCCGGGCATGATGCCGGCCAGCGCCTGGCCCGGGGTGATGATGCCGGCGCAGTTCGGGCCGAGCAGCCGCATGCGCCTGTCCTCGCGGTAGCGGCGCATGAAGCGTTTCACACGCATCATGTCCTGGGCGGGAATGCCGTCGGTGATCGATACGCACAGGTCAATGCCGGCATCGGCGGCTTCCATGATCGAGTCCGCGGCAAACGGTGGCGGCACCACCACCAGGCTGGCGGTCGCGCCTGTCGCGGCCACGGCTTCCTTGACGGTGTTGAACACCGGCTTGCCCATGGCCGTCTCGCCGCCGCGGCCGGGCACGACGCCGCCGACAACATTGGTGCCGTACTCGATCATTTCCCGGGTATGGAACTGGCCGATACGCCCGGTGATGCCCTGGACGATCAATGGCGTGGTCTTGTCGATCAGGATGCTCATGATGCTGCCGCGAGTTTCTGGGGGTTGAGGCCGGCCTTGCAGATTTCCACCGACTTTTCAGCGGCTTCAGCCAAAGTGGTGGCCGTGGTGATCGGCAAGCCGCTGTTTTTGAGGATCTGCATGCCCTTGTTCACATTGGTGCCGGCCAGGCGGACGATCACCGGCAGCTCCAAGGATGTCGACTGAATGGCCTGCACCACACCTTCGGCAACCCAGTCGCAGCGATTGATGCCGGCAAAGATGTT
>JBCCVY010000356.1:0-3403 GCA_039194725.1 Pseudomonadota bacterium | reverse complement strand
GTGCTGCTGACACCTGCCGCTTTCGTGGTCCTGGTCTGGGCAACCGCAGGAATGAATTTCGAGACCGTATCGGTGACCAGCTGGACTGCGCTGCTCTATCTCGGTGTCATCAGCATGTACCTCGCCTCAGTGCTCTGGTATCGCGGCCTTGCCGCCGGTGGTGTGGCGCGCATCGGCCAGATCAACCTGCTTCTGCCGCTTTTCGCCCTGGGCTGGTCCGCCCTGCTTCTCGGTGAAGAAATCACGCCAACCGCGATTACATGCTCGTTGATCGTCTTCGCCGCAATGATCGTCTGCCTGAAAAGCCGTGCCGCCGGCCCTCGATAAAGCCCACGGCGGTAAGCGTGGCGACACGATGGACGAAGAGACTGCAACATTCGAGGGCCACCCGGGCTGGAGACCAGGCAGCGGTTAATCGAAATATGTCCTGCCGGAAGCAGAATTCGGGCACTGGTGTGGCCAGGCGCCTGATTGGCGCTAACGCGCATCTGCCGGTAACGACAGAGTGATTACAGCGCTATGGAATTGTTAAGCGCTCACGGCTATTTGGAAGGCATGGTACGGATAATCATGATACTGGCACTGGTTTTGACCATGTCGCTCAAGCACTTTGAGCGGGCACCAGGCTATGTCATGGCGACCCCGTCCGGTGTTTCAGAACTCAACCTTGCATCTGGACTCTCGGCAACAGTGGTCAAATCCGCTGACTGTGATGACAAGTACGATATCGCCGGTCATCCGCTGCAGTCCCACAAGTCCGACTGCAAGGCAGTTATCGTCAAGGTGGCCGACACTCCGTCTGCTGCCTTTGAGGACTAGATCGCGAGGCATGACACCTCGGTGGTGTCGACCATCCGGCCTGTCGACCTGCCCCCTCCGCGAGCCTGACGTGTTGCGCATGTGAACCGAGGTTTTCTGCTGCCGGACCTGTCTGGCCGCCGGAAGCAGCGGCAGAGCAATCTGCTCACGTGATCAATGACATCATCATCGAAGACGAAGCCCGTTTTCCGCTCAGGAACACGAGCGCCGGGTGCCGTCTCGCAAAGCTCAGGATGTTTCTGCAATGACGAAATCCCTAACACGGCGACACTTCGCCAAAATCAGCACCGGGTTCGCGGCACTGGCGCTTGCCGGCTGCAACACGATCCCGAAAGACACCTACGGGCCTAGGGCGCGGGCGCCGCGGCCCGACTTCGAACCGGACGGCAGTTTTGCTGCCAAGTATTCAGCGCGGCCAGACGAACGGTTTCCGTTGCCGGCGATTGACCCAGCAATACTGGCGCCGAAATACCGGCGCAGGCGGGTGAGCTACGACACGGCTGAAAAGCCCGGCACGCTGATTGTCGATACAAGCAGGTTCTACCTGTACCTGGTCGAACCGGCAGGATCCGCAATGCGCTACGGCGTCGGCCTGGGGCGCGCCGGCTTTGAATGGTCCGGGCGGGCCCGGGTGGCATGGAAGCGGCCATGGCCGACATGGACGCCGCCGGACACCATGATTGCCAGAGAGCCGGAACTGGAAAAATGGAGCGTGCGCAATGGCGGCATGCCGCCGGGACTGAACAACCCGCTTGGTGCGCGGGCGCTGTACATCTTCGAGGGCAAGGTCGACACGCTTTACCGGCTGCACGGCACCAATGAACCGGAATCCATCGGCAAAGCGGTGTCGAGCGGCTGCGTGCGGCTGATCAACCAGGACGCCATTGACCTTTACGACCGGGTGAAACCCGGTTCGCCGATTCTGGTGGTCTGACGGGAGGATGAAATGAGAAAACAGGCCAGATCCAGAAAGCCGGGTGTAAAGAAGTCAAAACCTGCAAACCAGAAGGCGGCGGCTGAACCCGTTGACACCAGCCGCCGCGAATTCATCGGTTCAATGCGCAATGGTGCCATTGGCCTGGTGGCTGCAGCCGGGCTCGGCGCCTATGTTGTCCATCTCTATCAGAGCACAGCGCACGAGCATGACCTCACCCGCGTCGGCAACGGAACCGCCGCGGTCGTGCAGATTCATGATCCGCAATGCCAGTTGTGCCTTGCCCTGCAGAAGGAAACCCGGCAAGCGCTGGCAAGCCTCGACGGGGACAAACCCGGCTATGTCATTGCCGATATCCGCACTGACAAAGGCTTGAGCTTTGCCAACAAGCACGGGGTGAAACATGTGACTCTGCTGCTGTTCGACAGGGCGGGACAACTGCGTCAGGTCATCAACGGACAACGCGGCAGCAAAGAGCTGCAGCAGGCTTTCCAGCGGCTTGTTGCAAGATGACAGGCAGCCGGGAGCGCACGCCCACCGGCCTGCCAGTTCACGCCCTGAACCAGCAATCACATATTCTTGAAAAACTGTTGTTCTTGCAGCCATCAAAACCGGTGAACCCGCGGCCTATATGATGCGTTACGAACTGTAGATTAGGCCGGGTTCAGGTGACACTGTGTTGCGCTGATCGCGGCGGGCAGACAGAAAGAAAAGACGATGAAAACGGAAAAGGAACAACAGCTCTGGTTACAGGCAATGTCGGATCAGTCGCGCCAGACCGGGGCACCCAAGCTGGCCGTTTGGGCTGCGGTTGCAGCCGTCGGCGCCACGACCGCTACGCTGGTATCAGGCTCCTGAGCCGCCAGGATTACTTGTCACGCCCGTGGTGCTGCAACCTGCGCCGCGCCGTGGCGGCGACTGAAACATCGCCGCAATCGAGTGCATAGACGTAAGCGTGGGTATAGAAGAAACATGCGGCATCAATGTCGCCCGCATCTTCGCGCAGCCGGGCTGCTTCCAGGTAGAGGGGCGGCAAAGCCGACTGATCATCTTGTTCATGCGCCTGCAGCATGTCGCGCTGCAGGCGTTTTTCGTCTCTCATTTGCCGGCAAAGCGGGCCGCGACCCATTCGTGGAACAGGTGCGTCGGCGGATCCATGACCGGTGAGAACTTGCCGCCGTCATACAGCGAGGCCGATCTGCCGCGCTGCATGCCTTCCACGACGAAAATGTCTTCCTTGAACACGCCCTTCCACATCTCGGCGTTTTTCTCGCGCAGGTCGGCCATGGCATCGTCACACATGTCCGCAGATGTGTAGTAGATTTCTATGCGCTCTATGGTCCTGTCATTGCTTTGCGGATCCAGCATGATCGCAAACACATGATCACGGTGCACGCCGAACAGCACATTCGGATAGAACGAGATGTATTCGGCACCGGTATCCCACTTGTCCGACAGGCCGTCAAAGTTGGCGAACGCCCGGCCGCTGTCATCCAGCTTCGGATTGTAGACGACCGTGCCCTGGCCCGAGTAATTGCCCGGTTGCATTATGTGATAGTGGTCTTCGAGCCTGGAATAGGAATTCAGGCCGGGGTGGATCCAGGGCAGATGGTAGCTTTCGCAATAGTTCTCGACCGCCAGCTTCCAGTT
>JBCCVY010000355.1:0-3442 GCA_039194725.1 Pseudomonadota bacterium | reverse complement strand
GTCGCTCTAGGTCCGGCCCTCGGCATGGGACGGGAGATCGTCGCCGATCTCCGACCAGGCAACCTTTGACCGGCACCAGCTCTGATGGGTGGGCCGGACGATCGACTGGTCGTCGAGAACGCCGGCCTTCACATAGACCCGGCCGGGATGCTGCGGCGAGGTGCCGAACAGCGGTGCGCCGCAGCCAAGGCAGAAATTGCGGGTAAGCTCACTGCCGCCGTCAGACTGCTTGGTGAACGACCCGATCCTGCCCTTGAGCACGCGAAAACCGTCTGCCTCGAAGGGAACGGCGACGCTAAACGCACCACCGGTCGATTTGCGGCAATCCTCGCAATGGCAATAACTGCCCGTGCCGGCGGGAGTGCCGCACAGCAGCAGCGCTTCGCCGCACAGGCACGACGCTGTGATGTCCATGCTCATGGGTGCCTCCTGTCCAGATTTCCGGCAGGGCTCACCAGCCCTTAAAGTCCAGAAACCCCTGCCCGGTCCACACCAGGTCTTCATCCACTCCGCCGATGTTTGCAGCGTCCTTGCCGTCATACTCGAAAGCGCTGAGCACGATACGGATGGCATTGAGCCGCGCCCGTTTCTGGTCGTTGGCGTCGAGCACCGTCCACGGCGCCTGATCGGTGTCTGTGTGCCGGAACATGTCGGTGATCGCTTTTGTGTAGGCGTCCCACTTGCGCACCGACTTGGTGTCGATGGGCGACAGCTTCCACTGCTTCAGCGGGTTGGTCTTGCGCTCGTAGAACCGCTTCAGCTGTTCCGGCCGCTCGACCGTCAGCCAGAACTTGAACAGGTGGATGCCCTCACGCTCCAGCATGCCTTCGAACACCGGTGCCTCCATGAAGAAGTTCTGCACCTGCTCCTCGGTGCAGAAGCCGAACACCCGTTCGACCCCGGCCCGGTTGTACCAGGACCGGTCGTAGAACACCATTTCACCTTCGGTCGGCAGGTGATCGATATAGCGCTGGAAATACCACTGTCCCTGCTCCACATCAGACGGTTTCGACAGGGCGACGGTGCGTGCCGCGCGCGGGTTCAGGTTCAACTGGAAACGCCTTATTGTGCCGCCCTTGCCGGCTGCGTCACGGCCTTCAAACACCATGACGATGCGCTCATTGTTGGCGCGCACCCAGCGCTGCAGTTTGACCAGTTCGATCTGCAGGGCTTCCAGCCGGTCCTCGTACTTCGATTTCTTGATCTTTTTCTCGCGCAGGTACTGACCGTGCGGAAACGTCAGCGCATCGATCTCCGGCGGCAGCTCGTCAAACTCCAAAGACCACAATCTGGCAGGTATCTTCTTCTCGACCATCTTCAATGCCCTTCCTGAACCCGGACTAACGCCATCTGTCTGCAGCACCATAGCCCAGATACGCCAGCTTGAGATACGGAACCCGCAGAGATGGTAAAACAAACCGCCCTGGCAGCGACCGCATCATGGCCGGCAGCGCGTCCTCGTGCCGGACGGAGCCAGCCATGACGTCTGCCAGCCGGTTGGCGGCATAGCTTGCCATGGCCACGCCGTTGCCGTGCCAGCCAAACGCGCCGAAGACATTGTCCATCCCGTCAATCGGTCCGGCAAACGGCAGTCTCGTCGACGTCATGCACACCAGACCGCCCCATGAATACTCGGTCTCCACGTGCGCCAGACGAGGGAAGAACCTGTCGAAATCGGCCCTCAGCGTGTGCTGTATTGCCTGCATGCCCTCCGGCGATGCATCGGTGCCGCCGCGCCCGCCGAACATGAAGCGGTTGCCGGGCAGCAGCCGGAAGTAATGCAGCAGGTTCAAGGTGTCGTAGGACGGGTCGGTGCGCGTCCACCCTTGCGCCTTGAGCTCATTGTCACTGATCGGCCGGGTCACGATGATCCGCGTAAGCGCCGGCAGCAGCCGGCCGCCGACGGCCTGCGGCAATGTCTCGTCGGTGTAGCCGTTACTGGCCACCAGCACGGTCCTCGCGGTCACCTGGCCGTGCTTTGTCCGCAGCGTGTGCTGGCCGGCGTCCGAACTCCAATCCGTCACCTCGGAGATTGAAAACACCGTAACGCCGGCATCGATTGCCACCCGAGCCAGTCCGCGAACATACTTGAGCGGATGCAGTCCAAAGGTAATGTCGCTCTGCAGGCCGGCATGAGACGTCTCGCTGTCGTTGCCGCGCTCGGCCAGCTCTTCACGGGTCAGAAATGTCGATCGGGCGCCAAACGTATCGCGCAGGAAGGCCTGTTCGTGCTTGAGCTCCGCGATCGCCGCTTCGCTGTGCGCCAGCTGCAGCTCCCCGTCGCCGGTGCGGTCCGCATCAATCCCGGTGGCCGCCAGGAACTCCCCGACAAAGTCGACCGCTGCACGCTGCGCCGAGTGAAACCGCCTGGTTTCCTCGATCCCGAACCGTTTGATCAACTGGCCATAGGAGAGTTTTGTCGATCCGGGGCAGCAGAAGCCACCATTGCGCCCCGACGCGCCCCAACCGACGTCACCGGCTTCCAGCACACAGACTTTCAGCCCATGGGCCCGGGTCAGTTGCAGGGCGGCGTGCAGGCCAGCATAGCCACCGCCGATAACCGCAACATCTGCAGTGTGTGCACCCTCCAAGGCCTGCGTCGTCCGGCCCAACGGGTCGGCTGAGGCTTCCCAGTAACTTGGCACGGTGGTGGTGAAATCGAACGCGGCGGGGTGGTACAGTCTCATGAGTTCGACTCTGATCCGGTGGCCTGTGCACGTCAAGAAATGAAACAGGTCTTGCCAGAGCTCCGTAGGCGACCGATAAACAGGTTTTGGTGAGTTTTTACCGTTTTCAGCCCATGCCATTCAAATCGTTCACATCGCTGGCCTGCCTGAGTATGGCGCTTGCAACACTGGCCCCGCCCTGTGATGCACGGCCCGTGACCCGCGAGGAAGGCTTGCACAAGATGTACGGCCAGCTGGTGATCAAGGGCTTTGCCGGGCTGACGGCCGGTGATGCGCGCGTCCGGACCGTGCGCAAGGCGCTCGAGCAAAGCCTGCTCGGCGGCGTCATCCTGTTCCAAAAGAACATCAAGAACCCGAAACAAGTCGCTGCGTTGACTCAGTATTTCCGGGACACCGACACACGGCACAAACCCATCATAGCCGTCGACGAGGAAGGCGGCGCCGTTGAACGCCTGACCCGCACCAAGGGCTTCACCTACACACCGGGCCATTTCCGCATGCAGCAGCGCAGCACCGTTGCCCAGGCCCGCAAGCGCTATGACGGCATGGCGCGGGAACTGGTCAAGGCCGGTTTCAACACCAATTTCGGGCCCGTGGTCGACTTGCGCCTCAACCCCAACAACCCTGTGATTGCCCGCAACTACCGCTCGTTCGGCATCCACCCGCTATATGTCGCCAGGTATGCACAGAGCTTCGTTGCCGCCCACGATGCCGCCAACGTCGGTACGGCGCTGAAACACTGGCCGGGGCACGGG
>JBCCVY010000354.1:0-3451 GCA_039194725.1 Pseudomonadota bacterium | reverse complement strand
GTGCTTTGGAGCGTCCTGTGCCGGAGAGGGCGTTACTTGTCTTCCGCCGGTGTTTCGGTTTTCAGGTCCTTCAGCTTGGCGAACACTGAATCAGCGTCCACGTCCGCTTCTTCTTCCTTGGCCTGCGGTTCAACCTCTTCCGGCTTGAAGTCCTTGAAGGCTTCGTCGGCATCCGGCGCGGCGGCCTCTTCCTCGACCGGCTCTGTCGGTGCATCGGCGATCGCATAAGGCGGCGGCACGGTCTCCTCAGCCGGCATGAGCGTGCGTTCGGGAAGCTTTCCGCCGGCCTTCTCGACGCGCTTGGCCGCCTTGCGGACCGCAAGGTCCAGCTCCAGCTGGGAACAAAGGCCCAGCGTCACCGGGTCGACAGGTTTGAGGTTCTGGCTGTTCCAGTGGGTGCGGTCACGAATGGCATTGATCGTGGTCTTGGTGGTGCCGACCAGCTTCATGATCTGACTGTCCGCCAGTTCAGGATGGTAGCGCAGCAACCAGCTGATCGCATCGGGCCGGTCCTGACGGCGAGACACGGGCGTGTATTTGGGGCCCTTGCGCTTGGCTGCGACCGGAACAACGATCTTCGACTTGGCCAGTTGCAGCTTGTAGCTGGGGTCCTTTTCGCCGGCTTCGATTTCGTCGCGGGTGATCTGGTTGGCGGCAATCGGATCCATGCCCTTGATACCGACTGCGACTTCGCCGTCGGCGATGCCCTTGACCTCGAGCGTATGCAGTTTGCAGAATTCGCCGATCTGGCTGAATGTCAGTGCCGTGTTGTCGACCAGCCACACGGCTGTGGCTTTCGGCATCAATGGTGTGTCAGACATAAGAGTTCTCCTTCAGAACCTTCAGCGCCGGTTCTGCTGATCCAGTGGGATCAATGCTGCTTGGGATGGCTGGTATATAATGCCGATGGACACTTTACGCAATTGCTGATTTTCCGTGGCTCACAGAATATCATACCAAAAGAACTGACTGTTGATCCTTTTGATGGAGGCAAGTCCGTTCACTCTGGCAGGCGCGGTGCGTAGCGCGATGCGGTGCATCGGGCAAGTTTCGCAATGCACCAGATGGACGGATTTGATCAACCGAAGGCCGGTTTTTCGCGTGCGCCGGACGTCGTTATGCCTCACTTGTGGTTGGCCAGACCAAGGCGTGAATCATGCCTAGCCGGCAAACGCGAAAAACCGGTCAAAAGGGTCAACAGTCAGTTCTTTTGGTGTAAGCCAGATCGCTGGCCTCGCCGGCGGCGCGTTTGGCGTAGTGCTCCTCGAAGTTGAGCATGTCCATGAGCCCCGTTCCGCTCTCAAATGCGGCAAAAGCCCTGGTTTCGTTGGCCATGACGTCACGGGCGCCGGGCACCAGCGCGGACAGCTCATCCTCGGTGCCGCAGATGACGCCGTCAGCATCGGCAAACACCACATCACCGGGTGACACGATAATGCCGCCGCAGGAGACAGCAACGCCAATGTCTCCGATGGTCTGGATTGTGCCTGCGACAGGATGTACGGCGCGGGCATAGACCGGCAGGTCGATGTCCTGCATGGCAGCGGAGTCGCGCACCATGCCGTCCACGATGATACCGCCCAGCTTCTTGCGATGAGCTTCCAGGGCGAACATTTCGCCGGCCAGCGCCAAATGGCCGCCGCGGCCGTCAATGACCAGCACGTCGCCGGCCTCGGCGTCGGCCAGAACGCGCATGACCGTCAGGAAGTCATTGCGGCACGATGCGGTCCGGGCGCGCCCCAACAGCTTGCGGCCCGGATTTATGCGCCGGATGCCGGCATCCATGGCACGAACATGCTTGTTTATGTCAGCGAGCATGGAGGTTTCGAGCTCAGCGAGCTGGTCGAAGAGGGTGGTCATGATATCTACCTTGATAAAAGTCATCCCGGCGGTGCCGCCGGGATGTTGTGCTGGTTGCGGCTGGATCAGACCATGGCAAAAATGCGGGCCGGCCCGCCGGTGCCGCCACGGTGCTTGGGAGCACCGACGACAAGGGTCGCACCCTTGGCAGGCACGGCATCGAGATTGGCCAGGTTTTCGATGCCCCAGCGGTTGGTCGGCAGCCAGGCATAGTGGGTGGCAAAATCGCCGGACGGGCCATAGTCAAGCGACAGCGTATCAACCGCCATGCCGACCGCACCGGTTTCCAGCAGCATTTTTGTTGCCTCGATGTGGAAGCCCGGGAAATGCATTTTCTTTTCAGCGTCCGCGCCGCGGAACTTGTCGCTGCCGACATGTGCCGCCCAGCCGGAGTTCATTGCCACGCAGGCCTTGTCGGGTATCGGGCCGTTGGCGTCGGTCCAGGCCTTCACGTCATCGGGAGTGACCTGGTAGTCAGCGTTTTCTGCCGCCTTGGCCTTCACGTCGATGACACACAGCGGGCAGACCAGGTTGGCCATCGGTATTTCCGCAACCGACTGGCCGTCGGCAGAAAAGTGCAGCGGGGCATCCAGGTGCGTGCCGGTATGTTCGTTGACGCGCAATTCAAGCAGATTGAAGCCATTGTCCTTGAAGTTGAACTTCTGGTCCTTGAAGAACTGCTGCGCGCCGAAATAGGTCGGGAACTCCTCATGCAATTCATGTGTCATGTCCTCCACCTTTTCGTGTCCCGCAGCCAGGGCGGGGGCAGACATGGGCGCGGTGACTGCCGCCGCCGCGACACCTGAGGCAGCCGTCTGAAACAGCGCGCGCCGCGACAGCATTTGCGCCTTGACGCTTTCAATTACACATGCATCACACATTTAAACCTCTCCTCACTCGGTGACCCACAAATTCCCGCGCGCAAAGCCCGGGTGCCGGCAGCTTAGCACCCGTAGCGGCTGAGGCCAGTGGATTTACCGTGATCGTCTGCTGGTGCTGGCTCTAGACTTCCAGGACAATCTTGCCGATGTGGGCCGAGGTCTCCATCAGGGCATGCGCCTCGTCGGCCTGTGCCAGCGGGAAGGTCTTGAACAATTGCGGCCTGACCTTGCCAGCCTCGATCAGGGGCCAGACGGTCTTGCGCAGCGCAGCGGCTATGGCTGCCTTGTCGGCGGTGGGACGGATGCGCAGGGTGGATCCGGTCAGGGTCAGGCGTTTCAGCATGACCATCATGAAATCAACTTCTGCCTTTGATCCGTTGAGATAGGCAATGTTGACGATCCGGCCATCGCGCGCCGCCGCCTTGATGTTGCGCTGAATGTAGTCGCCACCGACCATGTCGAGTATGACGTCAACACCCTTCTTGCCGGTTTCCTGTTTCAGTACCTCAACAAAATCTTCCTCGCGATAGTTGATGGCGCGTTCGGCGCCAAGCTGTTCACAGGCCGCGCACTTGTCGGCTGAGCCTGCGGTGGCATACACGGTTGCCCCAAGTTGGGACGCAATCTGAATGGCGGTTGTGCCAATACCGGACGACCCGCCGTGCACGAGCAGGCTTTCACCCGGTTTCAGGTGCCCGCGTTCGAACACG
>JBCCVY010000353.1:0-3470 GCA_039194725.1 Pseudomonadota bacterium | reverse complement strand
GCCCGGCGCACCGACGACGAGCCGACGGTTGCGCCGTCCGGCAGATCGGCAATGGATTTCGCAACCGGAGACAGGAAGGCATCGCGCGGGTCTTCGCGCTCCAGCAGGCAACATATCTCCAGGCCGTCAGGCAATACGGCCGGCATGTCCTTCATGGAGTGCACCGCCATGTCGATGCGGCCGTCGTGCAACTGTTCTTCGAGTTCCTTTGTGAACAGGCCTTTGCCGCCGATTTCCGCCAACGGCCGGTTTTGAATCTGGTCGCCGGTTGTCGAGATGACGACGATGTCGATCATTGCGGGATCAAGATCATGCGCTATGCACAACCTGTCGCGTGTCTCATGGGCCTGGGCCAGGGCAAGTGGAGAACCTCTGGTGCCAATTCTGATGCGGTCGGTTTGCAAGCGGATTACTTTCGGTGTTACAGGCAGGGTCGATTGGGCATTATTGCAGTATATAAGTCCCGGGACAGTTCAAGGAAGGTCTGTAGCTTGGCTGGCGTCAACAATCAACAAACGCACTTAATGCTGGGTATCGAAACTTCGTGTGACGAAACTGCGGCATCTGTCGTGGCCCGCAAGCCGGACGGATCAGGCGAGATCGTGTCCAGCGTCGTGGTGTCCCAGACCGCGCTGCATGCGCCTTATGGCGGCGTGGTGCCGGAAATCGCGGCCCGCTCGCATCTGGCCCACCTTGACCGGCTGGTTGACCAGGCGATGAACGAGGCAGATTGCGAGTTTGATGATCTGTCCGGCATAGCCGCAACTGCCGGGCCCGGCCTCATCGGCGGCGTGTTGACCGGCCTGATGACAGCCAAGGCCATCGCGCTTGCAACCGGCAAGCCGTTTTTCGGCATCAATCATCTGGAAGGCCATGCCCTGACCCCCGGCCTCACTGAAGGGTTGCGCCCACCATACCTTATCCTGCTGGTCTCAGGCGGTCACACGCAACTGGTGAGCGTTGATGATGTTGGCCACTACACCCGTCTCGGGACGACAATCGATGATGCCCTGGGCGAAGCATTCGACAAAACGGCCAAACTGCTCGGCCTGGGGTATCCGGGAGGTCCGGCTGTCGAACATGCAGCAGCTAGCGGCAATTCTCGGCGCTTCAGATTTCCCGTACCGATGAAAGGCAGGGACGACTGCAATTTCTCGTTTTCCGGCCTCAAGACCGCTGTTCGCCAGGCCGCCACGGCGATCCAGCCGCTTGAACCGGCGGATGTGGCCGATATCTGTGCCGGGTTCCAGCAGGCAGCATGTGAGGCAGTGGCAGACCGGGTCGCGCAGGCGATGACCAGGTTTCAGGAGCTTCATCAAGGCCTGCAGCGCCGGGTGCTGGTCGCGTCTGGCGGCGTTGCCGCCAATCTGGCATTGCGTGACTGTCTGGAACGGACCTGCAGTCAGGCGGGGTTCAGCCTGAGTGTGCCGCCGGTTGCGCTGTGCACCGACAATGCGGCAATGATTGGTTGGGCCGGACTGGAGAATGCCGCCCGGCGAGATGCGGATGAGTTCACACTGTCGGCGCGGGCCCGCTGGCCGCTTGATGCAGACGCCGAGCCGCAACCGTTTGCCGGGGTCAAGGCATGAGTGCAGGCGGCATTTCCACGGCCTGTGTGGTCGGCGCCGGTGCATGGGGAACCGCGCTGGCAACCATGTGCGTGCGCGCCGGCCTCACGACCACGTTGTGGTGCCGGTCCGCCGATCTGGCTGAGGCAATAGCCGCGCACAGGGAGAACGAAAAGTACCTGCCGGGTCACAAGCTGCCGGACGGATTGCAGGTGACGGCCAACATGTCCGATGCAGCAGACGGTGACCTGCTGATCCTGGCAACGCCGGCCCAGGCAACGCGCCAGGTCGTCACGGCGCTGACCGATCACGTTGACCAGAAAGCGCCGCTGATCATTACAGCGAAGGGACTGGAGCGCGACAGCAACAAGTTTCTGACCGATGTGGTTCACGAGTGCTCGGACCTGCAGCCGCTGGTGCTGTCAGGGCCGAGTTTTGCAGCTGACGTGGTGGCCGGCCTACCCACGGCCATCACCCTGGCAGGCGGCAACGGGCAGCAGACCTCGGCCATCGCCCATGCGCTCAGCACCCGCTCACTCCGGATCTATGTGTCGGGGGATCTGAAAGGCGTGCAAATCGGCGGGGCGGTGAAAAACGTACTGGCGATAGCAGTCGGCATCTGTGCCGGCAAAGGCCTGGGCGCCTCGGCGCAGGCAGCGCTTCTGGCCCGTTCATTTGCAGAGTTGCGCCGGCTTGCCGGCGCGCTCGGCGCGCAGACTGAAACCCTGTTCGGCCTGTCGGGGCTGGGCGATTTGGTGCTGACCTGCTCAAGCACCCAGTCGCGAAACTTTTCGCTCGGCATCGAGCTTGGCAAAGGAGCAGACCTTGAGGCAGTGCTTGCCTCGCGCACTGCAGTGTCGGAAGGTGTTCACACTGCAGCTGTCGTGCGTGCGATTGCCGCCGCCCACAAAGTTGAGATGCCGGTTTGCGAGGCTGTTGCAAGGATTGTAACCGACAGTGCAAATGTGGACGATGAAATAACGCAACTCATGTCGCGGCCTCTGCGGGCCGAGCATGACTAGAAATCGAAATGAGGGATCATGGCCTACTGGTTGTTCAAATCCGAACCGTACAAATTCTCATGGGACAAGCTGAAGGAAAAAGGCGATGCGGGTGAAGAATGGGACGGCATTCGAAACTACCAGGCGCGCAACAACATGCGGGCCATGCAGTTGGGGGATCTGGGCTTTTTCTACCACTCCAACGAGGGCCTGAACGTGGTCGGGATTTGTGAGGTTTGTGAACTTGTACACCCGGATTCCACCACCGATGACGAGCGCTGGGAATGTGTGGATGTGAAGGCTGTCATGGATATGCCGAACCCGGTTTCACTGGCTGACGTGAAAGCCAATCCCAAGCTTGAGAAGATGTCGCTGGTCACATCAATGCGCCTGTCGGTGCAGCCGGTGCTTCCGGACGAATGGCTGGAAGTGTGCCGGATGGGCGGATTGACATCACCGCCCCTCAGCAAGTGAGCGGTGTTGTCGACCGGCATGACTTCATTGTCGGCAACACACGGTTGACGCCGGTGCCGCTGGTGCCGGAGATTTCGCTGCACATTGCTCATGAAGCTGTGCCGTTGTGGCATAAGACGGAAGAAGAGCTGGGTGAGATGGGCCTGCCGCCGCCGTTCTGGGCATTTGCCTGGGCGGGCGGTCAGGCGCTTGCCCGCTATGTTCTCGACAACCCTGAAACCGTAACCGGCAGGACTGTGCTGGACCTCGCGTCGGGCTCGGGCCTGGTCGGAATTGCGGCACGCAGGGCGGGGGCTGCACATGTGCTGGCCGCTGACATAGATGATTTTGCGCTGGCAGCGGTTCGCATCAATGCCGGGGTCAACAAGGTCGATGTCACGGCATGCGGTGAAGATCTGCTGGACACATCGCCGCCGGACGTTGAGGT
>JBCCVY010000352.1:0-3470 GCA_039194725.1 Pseudomonadota bacterium | reverse complement strand
CTCGGAGCTATCGTGCTGGGCATGGGGCTGCCGCCGGGTGCCACCTATTTCATCATCGTCATCGCCTTGAGTTCAGGCATTGACGCGGTCGGCATCGCGCCGCTGACGCTGCATCTGTTCGTTGTGTTTTTCGCGGTGATTTCGACTGTGACACCGCCTGTTGCGCTGGCTGCATTTGCGGCAGCGCCGATCGCGGGAGCCGATCCTGTCAGAACAGGGTTCCAGGCGGCCCGTCTGTCCATTGCCGGCTTCATCATCCCGTTTGTTTTCGTCTACCACCCGGCGGTGCTTTACAAGCTGCAGGTGCTGTTCGACTGGTTTGGCGGGGAGTTGCCAACATCAAACGCGATGATTGATGTGGCGACGGTCGGCTGGCTGGATCTTGGTTGGATCATTGTCGCTTTCGCCCTGTCCATGTGGCTTCTGACATCCGCCCTTGCCGGGTATGAGAAGAACCGGCTGCACACGCTCGAACGCATCGCTCGCGGTATCGCCGCCTTTGCCATTCTGATCCCGAATTTCAGCATTTCCGCTCCTGCTTTCATTGCAGCTGTTCTGCTGATTGTCGGGCACCGGTTCCTCAAGGGAGAACCATCACCTGTCGACACCATGTCGGCATGAAAAATGCGCATCAATCCAGGGAGGATACTTTATGCGTAAACTGACCACCGCTGCTTTTGCCGCACTTGTTCTGACCTCTTCTGCCGTGGCCGAGGACAAGACCCTGAAGATGGCAACCATTGCCCCAAGTCTGGGCCAGGCCATCACCATGGCAACCTTCGCCAACGTTGTTTCTGACAATGTCGAAGGTGTTGACATCGAAGTTTCCGGTGGCGGCGCTGCCACCCTGCACATGATGGAGGTTGCTCGTGGCAACCTGGACCTGTCGATGACCAGTCCGGTTGTTTACAACCTGATGGCTGGCGGCAAGGCGATGTACAAAAACGAGGCGGAAGCGCCGGAGCTTGCGAAGAATCTCAAGCTTCTGATGTGGTTCCCCTACGGCGCCTATCATTTCGCGGTGCGGGCCGACAGTGATATCGAGCTGCTGGATGATCTGGAAGGCACGTCGGTGTTTCTCGGGCCGCAGGGCGGCGGCGCCTACAACGCGGCCCGTGGCTGGGTAGAAGCCACAACGGGCCTGGTCGCCGGTGAAGACTACGAGGCCATCAAGGCCAACTGGCAGACCGGGTATCAGGCCTTCCTGGACGGCAAGATCGACGTCTACGTGAACGGTTGTCTGGACCCCTGCGGCCAGTTCATTCAGTTCACGGAAACCGAGGACTTGCGGTTCATCGGGCCGGAGAGCGCTGAAGGTGAGGCGGTCGACAAGTATCTGGGCAAGTGGCGTTACCGTGCCGATGTTCCGGCCGGCCTTTACGAGGGGCAGAAGAACGACGGACCGGTCACATCTTTTGATACGGCCGTTGGCATTGGAGTTCGCGGGGACCTGGACGACGAAACCGTCTACCAGATCACCAAGGCCTTCTGGGACAATATCGACCAGGTCACCTCGGAAGCCCCATGGGCGAAGGCGCTGAACGTGGAATTCGCAGCTTCAAAGCGCGGCCTGATGGAACTGCATCCAGGTGCAGAGCGCTACTACAAAGAAGCTGGTGTGATGAAGTAATCCCCTGAATTGCGGGGCCAAACGGGCCCCGGCGATCCAATGCAAAAACTGTCGTCCGGCGCGAACTGTGCCGGACTGTCCGGTCCCATTTGACGGAAGGAATGCGAACCATGTCTGATCAAATCGTCACAACGGAAATCTTCGTCAACGGTGACTCCCGTGCCGCATCGGATGGTGGGCTCTACGATATTTTCAATCCTGCCCGGCCGTCGGAGCTGGTCGGACGGGCCGCCGCGGCAACGGAAGACGATGTGGATGCAGCGGTCCAGGCAGCCCACGCGGCATTTCCTGCGTGGTCCGGGCTCAGCCATGGAGAGCGGGCCGCTCTCTAGCGCAAGGTGGCTTCGGCTCTTAGCGAAGATCAGGAAGAGATTGCAAAACGTTCGCGCCTGTTTACCCGCGAGCACGGCAAGATCAAGCGCGAGACCATGCTGGAAATGTCCCGGCTGGGCGATCGCTTTGTGCAGGCCGCGGATTATGGCGACCGCATTGCCATTGACGAGGAGATCAAGGGTCCGCCTTTCGATACGATTATCAAGCGCCAGCCGCGCGGCGTTGCGGCGCTGATCGTGCCCTGGAACTGGCCGTTGTCGATCCTTGGCGCGAAACTGCCGCAGGCCCTGGTGACCGGCAACACGGTGGTGGTCAAGCCATCGGCCAATTCGGCCCTGGCTCCGGCCAAGACGTTGCAGATCATTGCCCGCATGCTGCCGCCGGGAGTGGTCAACATTCTGACCGGTTCGGCATCACGGATCGGCGACCCGCTGGTCGGACATCCGCTCGTGCGCAATGTCAATTTCACCGGATCGGTGCCGATCGGACGACATGTGATGAAAATCGCTGCCGACAACATCACGCCGGTAACCCTCGAGCTGGGTGGCAATGACGCGGCGCTGATCCTTGATGATGTTGAACTGAACGAGGAAGTCTTCAACCGCATGTATTGGGCGGCTTTCGGTTCATCGGGTCAGATCTGCATGGCGCTGAAACGCATGTACGTACATGAAAGCCGTTACGACGACGTTGTTGATGGCTTCACAGCGGCCTGTGAGCGGGCGGTGGTCGGTGACGGACTGGAAGACGCGGTGACCATGGGTCCCGTCAACAATGCCAAGCAGCTGAAAGTGGTCACCGACATGATTGACGAAGCGCGTGCCATGGGCGCCGAAGTGCGCGAATGCGGTCAGGTGCCCGATGAGGATCTGTACACTGGTGGCGGCTACTTTCAGAAGCCAGCCTTGGTGTATGATGCCGATCCGTCGCTCTCCATTGTTCGAGAGGAGCAATTTGGTCCGGCGCTGCCGATCATGAAATTTCGGGATGATGCCGAGGCCATTGCGCTCGCCAACGACAGTGATTTTGGTCTTTGCTCCTCCGTGTGGACTCCGGACCGGAACCGGGCGGTTGCCGTGGCCGGCAAAATCGAGGCCGGCTACACCTATCTGAACGGTCATGGTCCGATGGCGCAGGATGGTCGCGGCCCGTTTGGCGGTTTCAAACATTCGGGTATTGGCCGCAACCTCGGCTATGACGGTGTTCTGGCTTTCGCCGAGCCCCATTCGATTTCCGGGCCGGCCGGCTTTCTGCTCTAACCATCAAACAACAACAAACCGAAAGGGACACGGGATCGTGGCTGGTATCGGAGAAAACATCATTGCTGAAAGCGGCCTTGCGCCGTTCTTCAAAGTGTCCAACGCCGGGGCGGTGGGCATCGATGCCCCGGACATCCGAATGGGTGATGCGCTGAGGACCTGGGTGCGTTCGCTGTCCGGCTTTCAGAAAGAAGCGCTGGTACGCTCCGCCAAAACGGGCGACACATGGCGGCTTGTTTCGGATGAGG
>JBCCVY010000351.1:0-3488 GCA_039194725.1 Pseudomonadota bacterium | reverse complement strand
CATCGCTGTGGCGCTGGGCCTGATGAGCGGGTCGGCTCAGGCGGCAAACATTGTTGAAGTCGCTCAGGGCGCAGGCACCTTCAACACGCTGATTGCCGCAGCAAAGGCTGCCGGCCTTGATGGTGCGCTGGCGACCGGCGAGAACCTGACTGTCTTTGCGCCGACCGACGAAGCATTTGCAGCGCTGCCGGAAGGAACCGTGGAGAACCTCCTGAAGCCGGAAAACAAGGCGCAGCTGGCCGCAGTTCTTTCCTACCACGTGCTGCCGCGCAAGCTGATGTCGAACCAGCTGCCGGGCCGCACCATTCACGTACGCACGATTAAGTCGTCTGGCGACCGCACGCTGGCGGTCAGCAAGTCCAGCTCCGGGGTCACGGTGGATCAGGCCAATGTGGTCACTGCCGACATTGCGGCTTCAAACGGTGTCGTGCACGTAATTGACAAGGTGATGCTGCCCGACAGCTAGGCGGTTGGCGCTGACGCGCCGATCAGGCCTGCATAAGACACCAGCGGCGCAACCGGTCGATCGGTTGCGCCGCTTTTTTGTCGGCAATGATGCTGGCAGGCATGCAGCCGCTACTCTGCGGCGGCGACCTTGGGCTGCACTGTATCGGTATAGTCGTTCATCAGCGTGGTCGTGATCTCGCCGACGGTAAAGCTGTAGGGGCCGATTTCGGATACCGGCGTCACTTCCGCGGCAGTGCCGACAATGAAGCATTCTTCGAACTCGGCCATCTCTTCCGGCATGATGACGCGCTCGTTGATCTTGATCTGGCGGGTGCGGGCCAGTTCCATGACGGTCTGGCGGGTGATGCCGTTGAGGAAGCAGTCCGGAATTGGCGTGTGCAACTCGCCATCCTTCACGAAGAACACGTTGGCGCCGGTGGCTTCGGCCACCTGGCCGCGATAGTCGAGCATAAGCGCGTCGGCATAGCCTTCGCGTTCGGCTGCATGTTTCGACAATGTGCAGATCATGTAGAGACCGGCAGCCTTTGCCTCGCAAGGTATCGTTGCAGGGTCCGGACGCCGCCATTTGGCGATGTCCAGCCGGATGCCCTTGAGGCGTTCCTCGGCATCGAAATAGCTCGGCCACTCCCATATGGCGATGGCAACGTTTATCTTTGTGCTCTGAGCTGACACGCCCATCATTTCGGAGCCGCGCCAGGCGACCGGGCGCACATAGGCATCCTGCAAGCCCTGGCGGGCCAGCAACGCCTTGCAGGCATCGTCGATCTCGGCAACCGTGTACGGGATCTCCATGTCCAGAAACTCTGCTGAGCGGAACAGGCGCTCGGTGTGCTCGGTCAGCTTGAAAATCTCACCGCCATAGGCACGTTCGCCTTCAAACACCGACGAGGCATAATGCAGTGCGTGCGACAGCACGTGCAGTTGTGCGGAAGACCACGGCACGAATTCACCGTTTAACCAGATATCACCATCACGTTGATCGAAAGGCAGTGACGCGGCCATGGCAGGCGCTCCTCATAGGGCCGGCAGGCGGCTTTGACTCACTCACCGGCGATTGTCATAACTGACGCAGATATTCAAA
This sequence comes from Pseudomonadota bacterium, assembly GCA_039194725.1. Lineage (GTDB taxonomy): Bacteria > Pseudomonadota > Alphaproteobacteria > Rhizobiales > Aestuariivirgaceae > Anderseniella. Next base: position 1,939 of record JBCCVY010000351.1, on the reverse strand, counting down.
AAAATCGCCTATGGCACTAACAACAGCCGTATTTTATGTCAATATGGCTGACATAAATCGTGATAGCTGACACGGATCCGGAAATGCCTCTTGCCATCGACACACCGGCAGACCAGAAGCCCCTGGAACGCAACGTTTCGCGCGACGCCGTCATTGAGCTCATCGAACTGCTGTATTTCGGATACCGTGATTTCACGTCGGACCCGGACGTGTTGCTGCTGGATTTCGGGTTTGGCCGGGCGCATCACCGGGTGGTGCATTTCGTCGGCCGCAATCCCGGCATCAGCGTGGCGGAACTGCTGGATATTCTGCGCATCACCAAGCAGAGCCTGGCGCGGGTTCTGAAGGAACTTGTCGAGCGCGGCATTATCGAGCAGCGCTCCGGAAGCTCCGACAGGCGCCGGCGGCTGCTGCACCTGACCGAAGACGGCGCGGCGCTGCACAACAGGTTGATGCAACCGCAGATCGAACGGGTGCAGGCCGCGATCAGGCACGCAGGTGGTGATGCGGCACCGGTTTTCCAGCAGATATTGTACGGATTGATCAACGAGGAAGAACGCGGCCGGGTGGAGAAGGTGGTAAGCCCATGAACGGGTCGCTTGATGATCTGCCGCATGTGCTGATTGTCGACGATGACAGGCGGCTTCGTGAATTGCTCGGTTCGTTTCTGTCTGCCAACGGCTGCCGGGTGTCGGCTGTGAGCGCGGCGGCCGAAGCGCGCTCACGCATGCAGGGCATGTCTTTCGATCTGATAGTGCTGGATGTGATGATGCCGGATGAAACCGGCCTTGAATTCGCCCAGTCGCTGCGTGCGACCGGCAATGATGTGCCGATACTGATGTTGTCGGCGCGCGCTGAAATCGAGCACAGGATCGAAGGACTGAGCGCCGGTGTAGACGATTATCTCACCAAACCGTTTGAACCGCGCGAGTTGCTGTTGCGTGTGCAGGCCATCCTGAAACGCCAGGCATCGACAGGCCCGGCCAACACAGAAGTCGCGGATGTCAGCTTTGGTGCTTTTTCGTTCAATCTGCTGCGCGGAGAATTGCGCCGGGACGGGCAGCTGGTTCATCTGACCACGCGCGAACGGGACATTTTGCGTATACTGGCACAGCGTGCCGGTGAACCGGTGGCCCGCGCCGACATCATTGAGCCGGCCCAGGAAGACACAAACCGGGCAGTGGATGTGCAGATCAACCGGCTCCGGCGCAAAATCGAGGATCAGCCCGCGATGCCGGTTTATCTGCAAACCGTGCGGGGACATGGTTATACTTTGCATGTGGACTAGGGTCAGGACCCAACAGCGCTGATCCCGGGCGTGCCTGTAAACGTTGGATGTTTTTGAAAGGTTTTTCACATGTCGGCCATCGCCAGCCGCGACGACACCCCGCTTGAAAAGCGCACCTTGTATTGGCATTTCAACCGGTTTCTTGAACGCTACATGCCTGAGCGGCTGTATCAGCGGTCCTTGATTATCGTCATCGCACCGGTGGTGCTGCTTCAGGGACTGATGGCGTGGGTGTTTCTCGACCGGCATTACGAAACCGTGACCAAGTCGCTGTCGCAGTCGTTCGCCCGCGACGTGGCGCTGGTCATTAAGACTTGGGACAGCAGCCCGCGCACAGAAGCCGACCTGGCCAAGGTTCTGGCCATGGCCAACGAGGATCTGGCGCTCGGCCTGACGGTGGAAAAGAAGTCCGAACTTCCCCCGGCGACCAACAAGCCGTTCCTGTCTTCCGTGCATCCCAAGCTGGTTCGCTATCTGGAAGCCGGCGTGGCACTGCCGCTATGGGTGGATACGGTTGGCCAGAGTGGTTATGTCGATGTCCGGATACTGACCACGGACGGGTTTGTATTCCGGTTCCTCACTGATCTGGACCGGGCGCATGCGTCCACAACGCCGATCTTCATTGCGTGGATGATTGGCGGGTCCTTGTTT
>JBCCVY010000350.1:0-3523 GCA_039194725.1 Pseudomonadota bacterium | reverse complement strand
CCTGGTAAGCGGGGTTTGGCGGAGGCTGAAGGGCAGAGGCGGCGACCAGCATGCAGGCAGTGATACGTCTGAAGGGGCATTGGTCGGTATCACGGCCCGAACGTCACCGATCAGTTGTGCTTGCGGCGGTAGATGCGACGGCTCTGCCGGTTCAGGCTGCGCTGCATCTTCACCCGTTCGCGGCGGGTGACGACGCCGTCACTCTTGAAGCGGCGCTCCTGATTGCGAAGCCGGACCTGTCCGCGGACCAGTTGTCCGGTTTCACGGAAGGTCAGTGAACCATCCTGGACGCCGTCGAAAATCCGCATTGACTGGTTGTGCTGGCGCCAATCCGCACCGGGAGTGGATTGGGCTGCAACGGCGCCGGCCCCGAGCGTCAGGGCGAGAGTTGCAGCGACAGCGATCACGAGTGACCTGTTCATGTTGTTCTCCATCTGGCTTTTTTGCTCTACAGAGCGGATAGTTTTGCTCCGATGCGAGAACCCTAGCCAAAGCCCGCTGAGAGCCCGCTGACAGATGATGTCAGTGTTTTGTCAGTTTTGAAGTGGTACCTGACGCCAAATGGACGAGACCCTGCACCAGCCGGACAAACAACAGGACCTGTCGCGCCGGACCTTTCTGACGGCCTGCGCGGCCATGGTGTGTTGCATGTTGGCAGGCGAGCCCGCCGCGGCGCAGGGCCTGTCGCCCCGGCAGCGTCGACGCCGGCGCCGCGAGCGCAGGCGGCGCAGGTGGCGCAGGCGGCAACGCCGGCGCGAGCGCCGCCAATTGCGCGATGCCATCGAAAGCGGCGAAGTCAGGCCGCTGCATCAGCTGATGCGGAAGTTCACCAGACAGGTGGACGGGGAAGTGCTCGATGTTCGCTATCGCGAACGTGGCGGGAACCGGGTTTATGTATTTATTGTGCTGCTGCCGGACGGACGCGTCACTCGATATGTCATGGATGCCAGGAACGAGCGGATTTTTACACTTGATGAGGCATTCGACCACTATGGTTTGAGGCACAGGGACTAGTGGTTTGGCGTAGCAAGGGACGTAACAAAGGGAGATTGGGCTTCTGCGTATTCTGGTTGTAGAAGATGAACCGAAACTGTCGCAGGATGTGTGCCGGGTCCTGTCCGGCGCCGGCTTCGTGCCGGAAGTGGCGGAGGACGGCGAAGACGCCTGGTTTCTTGGCAGCACGGAAGACTATGCCGCCATTGTGCTTGATCTTGGCCTGCCGAAAATGGACGGCATAAGTGTGTTGCAACGCTGGCGTGAAGCAGACGTGACCATACCGGTGCTCGTGTTGACGGCAAGATCCGGCTGGCGTGAACGGGTGACCGGTATCGACGCGGGCGCTGACGACTACCTGACCAAACCGTTCCAGATGGAAGAACTTGTAGCCCGGCTGCATGCCATTGTGCGCCGGACCGCAGGCAAGGCCACGTCATCCATCACGGTTGGCCCGCTGACGCTGGATGCCCGGCTGATGCGGGTTTCGGTGGACGGTGCCCGGGTGAGCCTGACACCGCTGGAATATCGTGCATTGACCTACCTGATCTACAATGCCGGCCGGGTTGTGGCGCCACATGAGCTCACCGAGCACGTCTACGGTATCGGCCAGGAACGGGGAAACAACAATCTTGAAGTGTTGATTGGCCGGCTCAGGCGCAAGATTGGCGCCACGGTGATCGGCAACCGCCGCGGCTACGGTTACATCATAGGCGACGAGACCGAATGATTTGGCGGTCGCTTAAATTCCGGCTGTTTGCGGCAGCGGCTGTCTGCATCGTCGGCGCACTGGTGCTGTACTGGAGCGTGCTGACCCAGGTCTTCGAGCAACACGTGTCGGAGCGATTGTACAAGGAACTGGAAGCCCATCTGAACCAGCTCACCACACGCCTGGAAGCATCCGACAGGGGCGAGATCACGGTGACGGACGTTCTCGACAACCCCCGGTTTGAGCGTCCGTTCGGCGGGTTGTACTGGCAGGTCAGAACTGCAGGCGGAGAGGTGTTGTCATCACGATCCCTGTGGGACCAGACAATCACGGCGCCGGGTGTTCGGGGCAGGACTGGAGAGATTTCCAGGCACCGCGACATCAAATCCAATGCCGGAACCTTGTTGCTGGTGGAGCGCACCGTCGTCATGAAGGCAGGCCGCAAGGATCTGCAGGTTCAGCTTGTCGTGGCCATGGACCAGAACGAGCTCAACACGGCACGGGCATCGTTTGCATCCGACGTGCTGATTCTCGTCTCGCTTCTGGCGCTGTTCCTGTTCGCTGCCATGGCTGCCCAGACACTGATCGGTTTGCGGCCACTGAGTACGCTCAGGCAGCGGGTCAAGGCGATTTCAAGCAACCGGCAGAACGTGCTGGAGGGCCAGTTTCCCAGTGAAGTGGAACCGCTGGTGGACGAATTGAACGGCTTGCTCAATGAAAGAGCCGAAATGGTCGATCGCGCACGGGCCAGCGCATCGGACCTGGCGCATGGCCTTAAGACACCGCTTGCCATCCTGGCGGCCGAAGGCCGTGCCATCAAGGACGCCGGACACGATGAAATTGCCCGTGAGGTCGACCTGCAGATCGGGGTCATGAACCGGCAGATCGAACGACAACTGGCCAGGGCCAGAGCGCGCGGACAACAAAGGCTCGCGGGGCAGGGCACGGAACTCGGGCCTGCGCTGAGCAAACTCATCCGTGCCTTCCGGCAATTGCCGCGGGGCGGGGAGATTTCCTGGCGTGAAGACATCGCAGAAGGGCTTTATGCGGATATCGATCTGATGGACCTCGAAGAGGTTGCGGGCAACATTCTCGACAATGCGCGCAAGTGGACAGATGACGAAGTTGCTGTCAGCGCAAGCCTTGAAGGCGATATGCAGGTGGCAATCGTGGTTGAGGACAACGGCCCCGGCTTGCCGCCCCAGCAAACCCTCGCGGTTACCCAGCGCGGCAGCCGCATGGACGAGGATGCCCCTGGATCAGGTCTCGGCCTGGCCATAACGCAGGACATTCTGGAGATTTACAACGGCCACATGACCATCGAAAACCTGCAGCCGCACGGGCTCAGGATCGAAATCGTTCTGCCCGCATCAGGTAATGCGGCCGGTTCATCGTAAGTCATGCGAAGAGTTTGAAAGATGAGCGAATTCAACTGGCACACAGACAGCATCACCCGGTCCACACCGGTTACGAAGGATTACAAGAATACCCAGAACGTCCGCCGTTTCCTGAAGGCGCAGTGCGGCCCGGATTTCAGGTTTGACCAGCCCTTCATGCACTGGATCAAGGATGGCACGGACAAGACAATGGGCGACGTGGCCGACGAGTGGAAACGGCGGCACGGATGAGACGAAGGCATGTCTTATCCAGCGCCACCACCTGTGACGGCTATGCACTGCGATTGTAACGGGAACCGAGAATGAACTGCCTAACCCAACACAGTATTGAAGCCGCAAGGCGTCGAATTGGCGACAGGATACTGCAAACGCCGACCATCGCTCCCGCCCGACTGTCGAGGCTTGTCGGCCAGCAAGTGGCCCT
>JBCCVY010000349.1:0-3538 GCA_039194725.1 Pseudomonadota bacterium | reverse complement strand
CGGGCGTCCAAGGCGGCGCTGAACATGTTTCTCAAGACTGCCGCCATCGAAATTGCCCGAAAGCGGCCGCAAGCAGTGTGCCTGGCGTTGCATCCCGGTACTGTGGAAACGCCGCTTTCCGCGCCGTTTGCCGGCGATCGGGCCCTACTGTCGGCACAGCAGGCAGCCAAGCTGCTGCTCAATGTGATCGATGAGGCTGACAATGACGGTGCCGGTTCGTTTCTAGCCTATGATGGCCAGGAGATTGCCTGGTGACAGACCGGTCAGATACCAACAGGAGTTGATGATGTTGTTGACCCGAAGAACGACTGTTGCCGCAATGATGGCCTGTGCGGCGTGCCTTCCTGGTCTCGCGGCGCATGCAGAAAGCCCGTCGGGCTTTCAATTCACTTTCGATGGGTTTGACGGCAAGCCGCTGCCGCTGGACAGGTTTCGCAATCGCGCAGTTCTGGTGGTCAACACTGCCAGTGAGTGCGGCTTCACCGGGCAATATGCCGGGCTTGAGGAGTTGTGGCGCGAATACCGGGACAGCGGGCTCACGGTGATCGGCGTGCCGTCCAACAATTTCGGCGGCCAGGAACCGCTGCAGGGCGAGCAGATCAAGCATTTCTGCAAACTGAACTACGGCGTCACATTCCCGCTGGCCGACCGCACCGATGTCATTGGCCGCGACGCGCACCCGTTCTACAAGTGGGCGCTTGAGCAGGCGGGACAGAATGCCAGGCCACGCTGGAACTTCCACAAGATCCTTCTGGACCGCAATGGTGGCATCGCCGCGACCTTTGCAACACCGGTGGAACCGACAAGCAGCAAAGTCCGCGGCGCCATTGAAAGGGTGCTGGGAGGGCAGTCTTGAGCAACGACCACCACCGCAAAGCAACGGCAACTATCAGGATCTGGGCGCTGGCTGTCGTCATCGGATTGCTGTTGCCCGGACAGGCTGCCTATGCCGGACAGGCAGGATGGGATGCGCTGAAGAACGGCACTGCCTTTGTGATCATGCGCCATGCGCTGGCGCCGGGGACTGGCGATCCGGGAAACTTCGACGTCAATGACTGCACGACGCAGAGAAACCTGTCCGACCGCGGGCGGCAACAGGCCCGCGACACAGGCGAGTTGTTTCGGACCAACGGCATTGCTGCCGCCGACGTGTTCACCAGCGCCTGGTGCAGGTGCCGGGAGACCGCCGAGCTGCTCGCCCTTGGTGCTGTCCGGACCTTGGAGCCGCTCAACTCGTTCTTTCGCCAGCGCGACCGGCGGGAGCCGCAGACCACGGCGCTAAAAGACTGGTTGCAGGTCCACTCGGGAGACAAACCGCTGGTGCTGGTCACGCATCAGGTCAACATCACGGCGCTGACTGGCATCTTTCCCACCTCCGGCGAACTGATTTTTGTCGAAACCGGAAGCGACGGTTCCTTGCGTGTTGTTGATCGCACCGTGACTTCGCAATAACGCTAGCGCGCCGGTTTGATGCCGCAGCAAGCGACGCTCAGTTTCCGGAAGTGGCATTTGTGATCGGGCACTATGCATCGGACACCTTGAAGCTTGGCGCGTCGCAACCAGTGTTCGGCCTCTGCTGGCGACACCATGTGGGTTCTCCAGAGAAGGTGTATCCACAGGCCCGGCAGGGTGCGGCGTGTGAGGCAGGCAAAGACCAACGCCCCCGGACGGGCCACGCGGGCCATCTCGGCCAAAGCCGCGACCGGATTTGCGAGATGCTCCAGAATGTGTCCGGCCATTACAATGTCGAAGCTGTCATCGTCATAGGGAAGCTGTTGGATGTCGGCCTGGCGCAAGGCCACGTCAGCACCTATCCTTTTCAACCTCGCCTCGGCCTTGTCCAGCATGGCGGGTGAAACATCGACCGCATCAATTTTCAGCGGCCTGTTGCCTATGACCGCCAATGCTTCAGACAGGGCCCCGGTGCCCGTGCCGCAGTCCAGAACCCTGCATTCCCGGGCAGAGGCGCTGCCTGGCCAACGGGTCAAGGCCTGGCTGAGCAGACCCGAATAGGCGGGCACATAGTCCAGCCTGTCGATCGTCTTTTGCCAGTGCGCTGCAGCGAGATCGTAGCTCGCTGCAAGCTTTGCTGTGTCATAGGGTTGTCGCTGCAGCGACAGGTGCCAGGATCCAAACCGGCGCGTGAAAACCGGTATCCTGCCATGGGGTCGGGCTTCGCTGCCCGCAACTGCGTTCAGCAAGGTCAAATCATTTGGGGTGTGCATGGCTGGTGCTCGATTGTGTTGGGTGCCGGTTTCCAGTGACCTGATGATTGCGTCAGGCAGGTTTTCTGGCCACGATGAAGACGCTGGTGCCTTTGCCCGGGCTCCATTGATGTTCGATTTCGAAGCCTTGAGCCTTGATGCTGTCGACCAGTTCCTGTGTCGTGAATACCCGCAGCAGCGGCAGCACGCCAAGCGCACGGCCGAGTGGACCAATCAGCTTGAAGATACCCATCGTGTTGCCGAGGCAGACAGTGCTGGACACAAACACGCCACCGGGTTTGAGCATTCTGCGGACCTTTGCGATGGCCATGTCCCGGTCAGCCAGCAGGTGAAGGATGCTCAATCCCAGCACGGCATCGAACTGGTTGTCGGGCGCGGTGAAGTCATCGATGGCGGCGCGTTCAAACAGGACATTGCCGACGCCGGCCGCTTCCGCCTTCTCTTCGGCAATCTCCAGCATCCTGGCAGATACGTCGATTGCCAGGATGCGATCCACGTAAGGTGCATGCTTAAGTGCAGTGGTTCCCGTGCCGCAGCCGAACTCCAGCAGCTTCATGTCTGGCTTCAGATAGCTTTGCGTTATCTGCAGCTTTTTCTGATAGGCCGCTTCATCCTTCACCGGCTGGCGGGAATAGCGGTCGGCGACTTTGTCCCAAAAGCGGGAGGAAGGCTGTGTCATGGCAGGTGTGTAGTCCATAGAGGTCATGGTGCTGTTTCCCTATTTAGATAATGACTTTTCCGCGCCTCTTTCCAGTGCCTCGACGCTGTGCGGACCGGAGGTGGCGTGGCGTTGGCGTTTAGATAGCCATGCAAATTCGAATGATGAATTGACTAAATTCGAATATACTGTATGCGAAATTGCATGGATTGGCGTTCAGTTAAATTTGACTGGAACCGCGCCCGGGCGTTCCTCGTCACCGCTGAAGAGGGGTCGCTTTCGGCTGCGGCGAGGGCTTTGGGCATGGCTCAGCCGACCCTGGGCCGTCAGGTCAGGGCGTTCGAGGAAGAAGTCGGCGTGTTGCTGTTCGAGCGTATTGGCAACAGCCTGAAGCTGACCTCCGGCGGACTTGAGCTTGTCGAGCATGTCCGCGCCATGGGGGATGCCGCTGGACGTGTCTCACTGACTGCATCGGGACAGTCTCAGCAGGTCGAAGGTTCGGTCTGCATAACGACAACAGAGGCTGGAGCGGCATTCGTTCTGCCGCCGATTGTGGCCAGGCTGCGCGCCGCCCAGCCTGGTATTTCCGTCGAGGTTGTTGCAACCAACACCGTCAGTGATCTGCGCCGGCGCGAGGCCGATATAGCCATCCGCT
>JBCCVY010000348.1:0-3563 GCA_039194725.1 Pseudomonadota bacterium | reverse complement strand
CACGGGAACTGTGCCTATGAGCAAAACCGATCTGCCGATTCTCGAGCAACGCCGTATCGAAGCCAACATCATCAAGCCGATATACGAGGAGATGAAGGCCGAGATTGGCGACGAAAAGGCCCGCAAGATCATCTCGGCAGCGATCATCAAGAATGCCATAGAACACGGCGCAGCCTACGCCAAAAACGAAGGCGGCACCACATCGCTGCAAAGTTTCCATGCCCTGCTACCGCAATGGAAAGCCAACGGTGCACTGGAAGTCGACATGCTGGAGGAAACCGAAAGCACCGTGAGCTATAATGTGACTCGTTGCCAATATGCTGAAATGTATAAGGAAATGGGACTGGCAGACATCGGTCACCTGCTCTCATGCGGGCGCGACGGCACATTTTGCAAAGGTTATGACCCGCGAATCTCGCTGGTCCGAACCCAGACCATCATGCAAGGCGCAACGCACTGCGATTTTCGCTACTCGTTCAAGGATGAGCAGGCCTAGAGCGATGCGCCCCTAAGCAGAAGGGCGACCGGCTCTGAGCCACAACTGCTCGTGCACCGTCCGGCCCCAGGTCTCGCCTGCAACCTCGCTTGCCAGGTGAAATCCGAAATTCTCGTACAACTGCCGGGCCGCGCCCAAGCCCTTGAACGTCGTCAGCCAGATGCAGCCGCCACTGGTCATATCGGCGAACTCGACAGCCTTCTGCATCAGTGCCCGCCCCGAGCCGGATCCGCGCAACCTGTCTGATATGATGAACCATCTTAGGTGCAAACCTTCATGTGCCTCTCCGGCCTTGTCATGGTCCAGGATCAGCGATCCTTGCGTCTCGCCGTCCGCAACCACCAGCCAGGCTCGGTCGAGCCGGTCATCATAGCGTTGAAAGAATGCCGCGCATTCCATCGCCACCTTGGTTTCAAACGCCAGGCCGAACCCCCATTCGCGGGCATAGTAGTTGATGTGGTGGGCAGTAATCGCAGCCACGGCTCCCGGCCGGTAGCCTTCAACGATCTGAAAGCCGGACGACACGGCTCACGCCGGCAGCGCTGAATACTCAACAGCATCGTCGCCTGCATCTGCAGCCGTGAGATCCAGTTCGCACTCTTTGGCCAGCCTCAATGTGTAGTAGACCTGTGCCAGACGGGCATCCATGGTCTCTTGCTGCGCATCGCCTTCCAGCATGACCAGGGTCTTTTCCGGCACCTTGGCGTTCTTGCCCTCCGCCCGCACTCTCAGCCCGCCACCGTCTGCCACACCCATTGTGACCTTGCCGCCGCGCGGTATCGACGACAGTGCCAGCATGATGAGGTTGAGTATCAGCTTGACCTGGTTCTTGGGACGGATTTCGCGCGGCACTTCCCATTCCAGTGCCACCTTGTCCTCACCGATGAACTTCTTGGCCACGTCTTCCGCGTCGCCGGTATCGATGCTGGACCCGGCCGATCCGGCTGCGCCGAAGGCGATCCGGCAGAACTGAAGCTTCGCCGATGCCTGCCGCGATGACCGGCGTACCAGGTCAAAGGCGATGTCACGCATTTCCGCGTCCTGCTCGTCCTCCAGTACTTCAAGCCCGTTGGCAATGGCGCCGACCGGTGAAATAACATCGTGGCAGACTTTCGAGCATAGCAATGCTGCAAGGTCGAGATCGCTCAACACAGCGTCGAATTTCATGAAATGGGGCCCCTCTTGCGGTTGTCTGGTGTCGGCTTTCCGGCCCGAGTCTAACGGGGTGTGCCAAGCCCTGCCAACCCGGCAACAGAGGAATGCAACAACGCCTTGTTCCGACTCAACAATTCAACTACAGATCATCCAGCCGACTGTTTACGGCAAGGTGAAATTTGTAAAAATGCGAGCCGAATCAACTCCATGACCTCCTCCCAGCCATCGCAGCACCTGCTGTCACTGATGAAAATTGCCCACGCGGGCGGCGCTCGCATCATGGACATCTACAGTCATGGTTTCGAAGTCGCCAGCAAGGCCGATGCTTCCCCTGTCACCGAGGCCGACCTTGCCGCAGAAGCCGTCATTCTGGATGGCCTGAAGAAGATTGATCCGGCTGCCAACGTCATTGCCGAAGAAGCCGTGTCGGCAGGTGCGATACCCGAGGCGTCGCGTGAATTCTACCTGGTCGACCCGCTTGACGGCACCCGTGAATTCATCAGCCGCAATGGCGAGTTCACCGTCAACATCGCCATTGTGCGTGACGCTGCACCGGTTGCCGGTGTGGTATACGCGCCCGCCCTGTCCGCGATGTACGCCGGCGAGACGGACTCAGGCGCTTTTGCCGCCTCGGTTGCAGCCGACGCGGCGTTCCCCGATGCACCGGCATTGCGGCCCATTGTGTGTCCCGCATTGCCGGCATCAGGCATCAAGGTGGTTGCCAGCCGCTCGCATCGCGATGAGCAAACCGATGCCTGGCTGGCCGGGCGCGACATTGCCGAGATGCTGTCAGCCGGCTCATCCCTGAAATTCTGCCTGCTCGCCAGCGGCAAGGCGCACCTGTATCCGCGCTTCGGCCGCACCATGGAGTGGGATACAGCCGCAGGTCACGCCGTGCTGAGCGCGGCCGGCGGCGAGGTGTTCGAGGCAACCGGAGCGGTACTTCGCTACGGCAAGAAAGAGCGCGGGTTCGACAATCCGGCGTTCATTGCATCTGTGTCAGCCACCGATTGCTGACGGCAGCACGGTGAACAGAGTCTTGATCTGCTGTATCAGCAAGATTTCATTAATCGTATACGCTCCATTAACGCATCATCACGCATACTGATTTGAGGTTGCTGTCCTTGATGGCCGGACAGTTGTTTGAGTTTGTCAGTATCAGGTGAGTAAAACATATGAAACGCATTCTTGCGCTCGCAGCCTTTGCGAGCCTCTCCATCACGGCATTATCGACTTTGTCGGCCTTTGAAAACCGCGCCCAGGCGCGCAGCGCCGATCTTGACGACGGCACCTATTCCAGTTCTGCATATGACCGGTCCGAAGCAGGCACGTACAGCGCCGAGGAGATCGTGGAAGGTGGCCATCGCTGGTTCGGCACCACCACCAAGGGCGTTGCCAAGGCTGTCGAGACCGTGTTTTCACAGGCTGGCAGGCCATCCGGCTACATCATCGGCGAAGAGGCCTCCGGTGCGTTCTTTGGCGGACTGCGCTATGGCGAGGGCACCTTGTTCATGAAGAACGGCACCCGCAGGAAAGTCTACTGGCAGGGACCGTCCGTCGGTTTCGACCTTGGCGGCAACGGATCCCGGGTGCTGGTTCTGGTCTACAACATCTACCAGGAAAACCAGATTTACGACCGGTTCATCGGCATTGAGGGCTCCGCCTACATGGTCGGCGGACTGGGCGTGAACTTTCAGTCAAACGAAGAACTCAAGCTGGCGCCGATCCGGACCGGAGTCGGGGCTCGCCTCGGAGCCAATGTGGGATACTTGAAATACACCCAATATCCCACTTTGAACCCGTTTTGATGCTCGGCACGGTTGCAGGCACTTAAATTCGCCTGATCGGGACCGGCAGGCACATCAAACACTGTGCACTCCCGTCCCGGTCTGGTGCTGCGATGCGAAACGGT
>JBCCVY010000347.1:0-3572 GCA_039194725.1 Pseudomonadota bacterium | reverse complement strand
CCACCTTCTCCACCGACTTGAGCAGGTCGGGCATCGACATGCCGTCGAAATACTCCCAGGCGATGCCGGCGGTGTACTGGTTCCAGGGATGGTCCTTCTTCAGCTGGCGCTCGAACGAGAACACCACGTCGTCCGCGTTGAAGTCCCGTGTCGGGGTGAAGAAGTCGGTGGTCTGGAACTTGACGCCCGGGCGCAGCTTGAAGGTGTATTCGAGCCCGTCGCTGGAAACCTCCCAGCTTTCAGCCAGGCCGGGGATCACTTCAGACGTGCCGCGCTTGAACTCAACCAGACGGTTGTACAACGGCTTCGACGATGCATCGAAGGTGGTACCTGCAGTAAACGGTGCCGGGTCGAAACCTTCCGGCGAGCCTTCAGAACAATAGACCAATGTTTTTGATTGGGCAGCTCCCGAGGCCAGCATGGTGGCGCCCAGCAAAGTTGCCAAGAGTATTTTGGTTTTTGTCATTTGTGTCTTCTCCCTGTTTTACAGACTGATAATGCCAACGGAAGTGACTATTGGCTCATTTGATGGAGTCAAATCCGTTCATTGTGGCAGGCGCGGCGCGCAGCGCGATGCGGTGCATCGGGCTAGCGCCGCAACGCACCAGATGGACGGATTTGGTCCACCGAAGGCCGGCTTTTCGCGTCCGCCGGACGTCGTTATGCTCCACTTGTGGTCAGCCAGACCACCGCGTGAAGCATGCCTAGCCGGCAAACGCGAAAAATCGGTCAAATGGGTCAATAGTCACTTCCGTTGGTATAAGTCATCCGATTACGGCGGATTTTGCATGAAAGCATCTTTCTAACGCCCTGCCTACAGTAGAAGTCAGTGAATTACTTATTGTGAGACCGTATCCCAGTACCGCGCAGCCTTCGCCGGATGCGGCACCGGCAGCGAAGGATTTTGACAACCGCACTTGACGGACCGGCCACCGGAAATGAAGCTGTGCGCGGGCAGATTTGCAGGGGTCACGTTTCATGAGTGCAACTGAAAAGAACTCCCCGCGCACCATTGCCACTCTGCTCATTGGCGCCGGACTGTTGCTGACCGCCGTCGCCTTGTTCCAGACCCTGCTGCCGCTGCGCGCCGGCATTGAACAGTTCTCACCCGCCCTGGTCGGATATCTCGGCACCATCTACGCCACAGGCTTCATCTTCGGCTGCGTGTTCGGCCCGGCGCTGGTCAAAACCGTCGGTCACATCCGCACGTTCTCGGGCGTCGTGGCAATCGCAGCCGCGGTCTCCCTGCTCTACCCGCTGTGGCCAAATGTGTTCCTGTGGCTGGCGCTGCGGTTCTTCTCCGGCGTGGCGCTGGCCATTGCCTACATGGTGATCGAGAGCTGGCTCAACGACCAGTCGGACAACACCACCCGTGGCCGGATCTTGTCGATCTACATCATTGTCGCCAACGTCACCACCATGGCCGGCCAGCTGCTGGTCAACGTCGCCAGCACCGCCGGTCAGACCCTGTTTGCGCTGGTCACGTTTCTGCTCTGCCTGGCCGTGGTGCCGATAGCCCTGACACCCACCAGCGAGCCGACACCGATTCCCACGGCACGGCTGGAACTGAAGGGCCTGCTGTCGATTTCGCCGGTCGGCACCATCGGATGCCTGCTGGTGGGTGCGGTCGAAGGCGCATTCTGGACGCTGGGACCGACATTCGGGCAGTTGCGCGACATGAGCGTGTTGGACATCACCTTGCTGATGGCCGCCTTTGTTCTCGGCGGCACGCTGTCGCAATGGCCATTGGGCAAACTGTCGGATCACCATGATCGGCGGCTGGTCATACTGCCGGTCGCCCTGGCAACCGTGGCGACAGGTTTGCTGATCGCTTTCTGGCACCTGACGGAGCTCTGGGCCATCCTGGCGCTGGCCACCGTGCACGGCGCCCTGATGGTGCCGCTATATGCCTTGTGCCTGGCCCATGCCAACGACAACGTGCCCACCAGCAAGCTGGTGCAGACAAGCAGCGGACTGCTGCTCATCTACTCGATCGGCGCCGCAATCGGCCCGACCATTGCCGCCCAACTGATCGAGTACTCGGATGAAAGCGGACTGTTCGTGTTTATCTCGGCGGCCCTGGCTGTGTTTGCCGTCATCATCGTCTACCGGCTGGCCTTCGGTCCGGCCCACGACCGGCTGCAGCGCAGCCCGTTCACGCCGCTGCCGAAGACATCGCAGTCGGTGTTCGAACTGGAAGTGGACGACGAGTAGCCGTCAGCCGGCGGCGATCTGGTTGGCCTTTTCCACCAGCACTTCCGCCTGCCGGATCGAGGCATAGTCGATCAGCCGTCCGTCCAGCGAGACCGCGCCCTTGCCTTGCTCGGCCGCCTCTTTCATCGCCTCCAGAATGCGCCGCGCCCGGTCGACCTCCTCGCGGCCGGGGCTCATCACCTGGTTGGCCAGCTCGATCTGCGAGGGATGGATCGCCCACTTGCCTTCATAGCCGAGCGCAGCAGCGCGCTTTGCCGCCGCGACGTATCCGTCAGCGTCGGAAAAGTCCCCGAACGGTCCGTCGACCGGGCGCAGGCCATTGGCACGTGCGGCTATCACCATCTTGGACAGGGCATGATGCCACATGTCTCCCCAGTGGCGTTCGCGCGCCGCATCGCTGTCCGGCAGTGGGTCGGTCAGCACCGAATAGTCCTTGTTGACGCCGCCGATGATCGTGGTGCGGGCCCGGGTCGAGGCGGCGTAGTCGGCCACGCCGAAGTGCAGGGACTCGTTGCGCGGGCTTGCCGCGGCGATTTCGTTGACATTCTGCATGCCGAGCGCGGTTTCAATGATGTGCTCAAAACCGATCCGCTTTTCAGAGCCCCGCGCCGTCTCGATCTGGGTCACCAGCATGTCCAGTGCATAGACGTCTGCTGCCGTCCCGACCTTCGGGATCATGATCAGGTCGAGACGCTCTCCACCCTGCTCGAGAATGTCCACCACGTCGCGATACATATAGTGGGTGTCCAGGCCGTTGATCCGGACCGACATGGTCTTGGTGTTCCAGTCAATATCGTTCAAGGCCTCGATGATGTTTTTACGCGCCTGCACCTTGTCGTCCGGCGCCACCGCGTCTTCCAGATCGAGGAAAATCACGTCAACGTCAGATTTCGCCGCCTTTTCAAACATTTGCGGCTGGCTTCCCGGCACGGCCAGTTCGCTGCGGTTCAATCGGGCCGGGGCTTGCGTAACGCTGTGAAAGCTCATGGTGAGTGCTCCTGATGTCTGGAATTTCGGTCAGCAAAAGGAGTCCTGAGCACAATTGTCAAGAACAAAACAGTTCAATTTACTAAAATTACAAAAGTAAATTCAAAAATTACTCATCACACATATTGACGCGAATTCACTTCCCTCGCGAGCGTTCGATTGCCTATGTGTCATCCAAGCAAATTCCACATCCAGGGAGAAATCATTATGCAAGACCAGTCAGCCATCACAATCACCAATGAGCTGAGCCTGCATGACATGCAGTGCGCCGCAGATCTGCCGTACGACTCGGTTCTGGATCTCAGGTTTGCCAGCTCGGATGCCCGCCCCATCGATGAGGAAGTTCTCCTGCGCCTGCGCAACCTGCAGGT
>JBCCVY010000346.1:0-3593 GCA_039194725.1 Pseudomonadota bacterium | reverse complement strand
CGGCCGGCATGTTCAGCTTGAGCTGCATGTCGCGTACCGCAGCACGTGATTTTGCGCCGAGCGTTCCGTCAACACCGCCCACATCATACCCGCGTCTCTCAAGTGCTGCCTGTACCGCTTTCACTTCCCGGTACCCCATCTTGGCCACCTTGCCGCGACCGGGGCTGGCCTTTGGCGCTCCGGCGTAGCGAGTGCCCAGATAGGCGGCGGTCAGCGAATATGTCAGTGATTCATTCCAGGTCAGATAGGCGTCAAAGTTCGGGTACCCCAGAAAGGCTGGACCATTGCGCCCCATCGGCAGTATCAATGATGCTGGCAGGCTGTCAGCTCTGAGACGCTTGCCGCCGCGCCGCTTCACACCCCATTTCGCCCACTGCGAACGCGGATGCTTGATGGTGACATCAGCCTGTTCCCATGGCATGTCGCGCGGCACTTCCACTTCCTGCAGCCAGGGCTGTCCTTTTTGCCAGCCTAGATATTTCATGTAGTTGGCCGCTGACGCCAGCGCGTCTGCCGACGACTTGACCATGTTGCGGCGGCCGTCACCGTCAAAATCCACCGCATGGTCATTATAATATGACGGCAGGAACTGCAGCTGGCCAAGCTCACCGGCCCAGGCGCCCTTCATTTCAGCAAGGCGCAAGTCGCCTGACTGCAGCAATTTGAGGGCCGCCATCAGCTCCTTGTGAAATTTCTCCGGCCGGCGGCAGTCATAGGCCAATGTTGCCAGCGAACGAATGGTCGAGTCATTGCCCAGAAACCCGCCAAAGTCGGTTTCCAGCGCCCAGAACGCCGTGACCACTTCACCCGGCACGCCATATCTGCTCTTGATTGAATTGAACATCCTGGCATTGGACTTCAGCTTCGCCCTGCCCTTCTTGAGCCGGCCCGCCGATATCAGCTTGCCGGAAAATGTCAGCCAGTCATCGGAGAAAATGATCTGGGTGCGATCCTTCTTGATGATGCTCTTGTTGAATTTCACGCCGTCAAGAGCTGCGTTGATCACCCGCCTCGAGATGCCCGCTGCGGCGGCGTCTTGCTTGAAGCCCTGCAGCCAGCGGTCAAAACTGCCGGTGTTCCTGCAGTTCGACTTGGCTTCAGCCGTCTGTGTAACAACCGGTGACGCAAACAGCGCTGCCGCCATCAGTGACGCCGCAATGGCAGACGCAAAACGCACGCTCATGAATTCCTCCTAAAGGGCCTGTTCCGGGATTCTTGACAACAGCCAGAGGATGTCCGCTGCAGAGTTCAAAATCAAGCATGTTGCGCGGTTCAATGCCCAGAGTATTCAACACCGCTCACGCAGGCAGCCTAGCAGCTGCGCTTAATGGTTGGTCGAACAACTTGTCCACCTCCGGCGGGCCGTTCTCCGCCCCCGAACACCCTTTGCAACCATGTCATCCTCGGGCTTGTCCCGAGGATCCATACACCGTCGCAGTGCACCCTCGGGACAAGCCCGAGGGTGACAAATTTGAAAAAAGTGAAGCTCAACAGTGATTTAGACTAGGAGAACGACCCGAGCGAAGCGAGGACAAATTGTTCGACCAGCATAGAGGAAAACTACCCGAGCGAAGCGAGGACAAATTGTTCGACCGCCAAAACAACAAGCTCACACACACCGTGCCCGCATGTTCCAGCCGACGGCACTTGGCTCCACACTGCCGTCCAGTATCTGCGCCTTCTGTTTGTCCTTGCAGGCGAAGTGGTTGATGGCGTTGCGCCCCACTTCCGACACGATACGGCCGTCGGCTGCCGTTCTGCCCAGACTGCGGCCGCGGGCCGAAACGTTCACCGTGTACACCTGCTCGGCAACAATGTGCCGGAATTGAACCTGATAGGTGCGCCCATTGTAGAACAGCGGCTCAGAATGGACGTCGCCCCGAGCGTAAGGAGACGGGTTGGTGTTGATCGTGGCCAGTTCGGGCTTTTCCGATGCGCAGGCCGAAACTGTCAGCACCGCCACACAGGACACGGCAGACATCCTAAGTCGCTGCATGGTGCTCATGTCCCCAATACCCTTCACGCCGGCTGCAACGCATGGCATAGCAGGCAACTGATATCCCACTACCCGTTCACAAGCTGATTCCACAATGAAACCGTTTGACCCCGCCAGCGCCCTGTCCGCCCGCACTTCAGCTGTTGAAGAAGCCGCCATCATCGCCATGGCGCAGAAGGCGCGCGAGATGAAGGCGCAAGGCGTTGACGTTGTCTCGCTGACAATCGGCGAGCCTGATTTCGACACCCCGCAGACCATCCGGCAGGCGGCTGCAGACGCCATGAACGCCGGGTACACCCATTATGCGCCCATTGCCGGATACCCGGAGCTGCGCGCCGCCATCGCCGCACGGCTGAGCCGGGACAATGCCATTCCGGTCGAACCATCCGGCGTGATCCTGTCAAACGGAGCCAAGCAGGCTTTGACCAATGCCTGTTTCGCGACACTGGACGCAGGTGACGAGGTGATCATGATCGCCCCGTTCTGGGCGGCTTACGAAGGCATTGTCAAAATGGCCGGCGGCGTGCCGGTCATCGTGTCGGCAGATGCCGGCACCGCCTTCAAGCCGACCATCGATCAAGTTGCCGGCGCCATGACCGATCGCACCAAGCTCATCATGCTCAACTCGCCGTCAAACCCGTCCGGCGCCGTCTGGACCGTTGCCGAACTGCAGGCACTGGTGGAGCTGGTGCAATCGCACCCGCGCTGCCTGGTGCTGGCCGACGAGATTTACGAAGACATCTGGTTTGAGGAGCGGCCGACATCCATCGCCTCGTTGCCGGGCATGTTCGAACGCACCATCACCGTCAACGGGTTCTCGAAAGCCTATGCCATGACCGGCTGGCGGGTCGGATACTCAGCCTCGTGCGAACCGCTGGCCCGGGCCATCTCCAAGGTGCAGGGCACCTTTACCGCCGGCGGCAATGCCTTTGCCCAGCAAGGCGCGCTGGCCGCCATAACCGGCCCGCGTGACGAGATCGACGCCATGCGCGCATCCTACCACCACCGCAGCGACCTGATCGTGTCACTGCTGGCCGAAATTCCCGGCATCACGGTGGTGTCACCGCCGGCGACATTCTATGTCTTTCCGGACGTATCCAGCCTGTTGGGCAAGTCCGCCGGCAACACCCGCATTGAAACCGATGTGGAGTTTTGCCACTGGCTGCTCGACGAGTACCATCTTGCGGCTGTGCCCGGCTCGGCGTTCGGCGGACCCGGCTGCATTCGGCTGTCGTTTGCCGCCAGCGATGATGATATTTGCAAGGCCATGAAGCGCCTGGCGGAAGCTGCAAAGGTGCTTTGTTAACAGGTTCCTTACCATCCCCTCTCGCGACACCTTTGTTGAAATTGGCGGAATTTGGCGACCATTTCGCCGCGAGTGTGGCAGAAATGTCACAGTTTCCGAAATTCGTCATGGCAAAGACAAAATTCAATAGAGTTTAAGGTTCCCCAGAGTTAATCTCCCGGCAGACTTGTGGTGTTGAGATTCGCAGGGGATCTGAGAAATGAAAAGCTCGTTGAAATCACTTCTTGCTACGGCTGCCATTCTGGCAGTGTCTGCCGGGGCATCGGAAGCAGCTGATCTTGAGGTTCAGCG
>JBCCVY010000345.1:0-3602 GCA_039194725.1 Pseudomonadota bacterium | reverse complement strand
GTGTCCTTCTCCTTGGCCACGAAATCCTTCCAGCCGTGCTTGGACAGCCGGGAGATGCGGCGCAGCCAGTTCGGATCAAGTTCTTCTCCCTGGTATTCCTCCAGGAAGATCTTGCGCGGCACCTTGTGGCTTTCTGCCAGGCGCAGCAGCCGGCCTTCCAGTGAAATAAGGCGGCGGTTGATGTCATACAGTTGTTCAACCAACGCCTCGATACGTGCCGCGTTCAGCGACAGGGATTTGACGTCTTCAATGATCTCTTCGCGCAGTTTGCGGTACCGGCGTCCCTGTGAAGGAGACAGTGCCGTCTTTTCCGAAACTTCCTGATCCTGAAGCTTGCGCAGGGATTTGTACGTCTTGGCGATGCGGTCGAAGGTTTCAAGAACATGCGGCTTCAGTTCCGCTTCCATCGCGGCAAGCGATACATTTGCCTCTTCATCCTCGTCGTCATCATCCTCGTCGGGCTGTTCGGAGGGCTCAAAATCGTCTGCCGACAACACGTCGTCACCACCGCGGCGTGAGCGGGATTTGGCGCGCATTTCCTCAGCCGCCTTTTCGCGCTTGTCAGCTTCGGCCTTGCGGGCTTCCTTTTCCTTGCGCTCGCGCTCTTCGGGCGTTGGCGCCTCGACCTTCTTGGCATCCGGCCCGGCATAGGTCGCTTCCAGATCGATGATGTCACGCAGCAGAATCTTGCCTTCGTTCAGTTCGTCGCGCCAGATGATGATGGCCTGGAACGACAGCGGGCTTTCGCACAGCCCGGAGATCATCGCTTCGCGGCCCGCCTCAATGCGTTTGGCGATGGCGATCTCGCCTTCGCGCGACAGCAGTTCAACCGTGCCCATTTCTCGCAGGTACATGCGGACAGGATCGTCAGTGCGGTCGGCAGAAGCAGGTGTGTTGGACGCTGTCTTGACGATACCGGTCTGTGCGGTTTCGGCAACTTCGGTAGTGTCTTCGGTTTCTTCTTCCGTCTCCACCACATTGATGCCCATGTCGGTGAGCATCGCCATGATGTCTTCGATCTGTTCGGAAGATGTGTCGTCGGACGGCAACACTTCGTTCAGTTCGTCATAAGTCACAAACCCGCGTTGCTTGGCGAGCTTGATCATCCGCTTTACCGCAGCGTTGCTGAGGTCAAGGACCGGCCCGTCGGCAACGGCTTCGGTTGTCTCGCTGTCGTCAGCCGATTTGCCGGCTGCTGCACTCTTGGTGGGTGATGCTGCGCTGCGTGCCTGTGCTTTCGCCATGCCTGTACGCTCACTTTTCTGTTTCACGCTGCACCTGCTCTGCTTGGGCAAGGGCTGATACAGCACTATTGATTCGCTCGTTCCGTTCGCATGTCTTTATGAGGGCTACCCCGTTAAACATGCCTTAATCATATTCGGCCTGCCGCGATTGGCCGCTCAGTCTGCCTCATTCGCACCTTCGTTGGAGCCGGGAAAACGGTTTGGACAGTTGGTTCCTTCTATCCGGCAGGGTTTGCGGCCCGGCCGGAAGCCTCTCCATATCCGTCAATGGTTGCCTCCGCTCCTGACATGGAATTCAACTGGTCTCTCACCTCGTTGAGATGATTGAGATTTTCTTCCGTAGGGTCTTCGGCAAGGCGCATTTCTGCGCGTTTCAGTTCCTTTTCCAGCGTCACCAATTTCCGGTTCATCACCACCAACTGCTTCAAGCCGGTTCGAGCATCTGCATCCGCAGCGTCCGCACCGGCAAACCAGCAGTCATGATGCCTTGCCTGGGTATCGAGTGCATCAAGAACTGCGCCCATCCCGGTCTGGATTAAGTGGTCACGCAGGTCGTGCTTTTCAAGGTCTGCCCCAGAGGCGCATGTATCTATGATTCGTCTGCGCAAAGAGTCAAGCTCGCTTGTCGGCACGTCCATCGCCACGACATCGTCGATCATTTCGTCTGCAAGCTTCGGATGGTTCACCAGGGTGAGCAGAATCAGCCCGGTCCGGCGCCGTACCGCGGCATCGTGAACCGGCATCCCGGCCATCGCCCGCAATTGCGGGGAAGCCGGCGTTTCGACCTCCCACGGCGCCTTCTGCCAGCGTCCGCGCCCGGTTGAAGGCAGGCGCCCGGACTTGCGACCGCGCGATGCCTGCCATCTGCCGCTGCCGGAGCCGCGCAGCAGCGCTGAAACCCGTTCACGCATGTCGTCTGCATAATACTTGCGCACTGTCGGGTCGGCGATCGAATTGACCGTCCGCATCAGATCAGCTTCAAAGCGGGCCTTGCGTTCAGGCGTGGAACGGTCATTGCGCATCAGGGCCCGCCGCCACACCATGTTCGCCATGGGCTCTGCCTGCTCAATGACCTGCTGCACGGCGTCCGCACCACCGGAGCTCAGCAGGTCATCCGGGTCCTCGCCTTCCGGCAGCATTGCGAATTTCAGAGAACTCCCCGGTGTCAGCCGCTCCAGAGCCAGGTCGAGTGCCCGGTAAGCCGCCTTCATCCCGGCATCATCACCGTCAAAGCACAACACCGGTTCCGGCGTGATCTTCCACATCATGGCCAGTTGATCTTCGGTGAGTGCCGTGCCCAGAGGCGCAACTGCGTGCGGCAGCCCGGCCCGCGTCAGGGCAATCACATCCATGTATCCCTCGCACGCGACCAGAGCGCCCGCCTCGTAGGCTGGCTTGCGGGCCTTGTCCATGTTGTACAACACGGTGCCTTTGTGAAACAGCGGCGTATCCGGGGAGTTGAGGTATTTGGCCAGTGCATCCGGGTTCATGGCACGTCCGCCAAAGGCGATTACCCGCCCCCGCGGATCGCGGATCGGAAACATGATGCGGTCGCGAAACCGGTCATAGGCCGGCTTGCCGTCGTCCGGACGGATGACCAGTCCGGCCTCTTCCATCTGGTCAGTTGTAATGTCGCTTGCCGCCAGCACCTTCGAAAGGGCATGGCGGTCATTGGGCGCAAATCCCATGCCAAATTCCCGCTGCACCTCGCCGGACAGCCCGCGGTCGGACAGGTAACCGCGTGCCCTGGCCCCGGCCGATGTCTGCAATTGCGCAACGAAAAAGGTCTGGGCCAGTTCCATTACGTCGTACAGACTGGCCCGGCGTCTTTCGCGCGCTTCTGCCTCCGGCGATTGTTGCGGGAGTTGCAGCCCGGCCTCCAGCGCCAGCCGTTCCACCGCTTCGGGGAACGGCACCCCTTCCTTCTCTACCAGAAACGTAAATATGTCGCCGCTTGCCTTGCAGCCGAAACAGTGGTAGCGGCCCGTGCGGTCCTCGCACTGAAAGCTCGGAGTTTTTTCAGCGTGAAACGGACAGCATGCCCAGAAATCGCCCTTGCCGGGATTGGTCTTGCGTTTGTCCCACTGCACAGACCGGCCGATGACAGAAGATATTGAAATCCTCGCCCTTATCTCATCCAGAAATGACTGCGGAAAACGCATGTTGCTACCGTGTGACCCGATCCACCGCCGAAAATGACTCCGTATCGATAGCACAGCATGTTGGGACTCAACAGGCCGTAACGCAACGACCGGCCATCCCCTTCGCGTCAGGCATGACAGCCGGACAAAGATTTCAACCTAAGCAAACTGCAATCTTCGGTTGCATTTTCTTGACCTAAGGTGATGAGCAGGTTCG
>JBCCVY010000344.1:0-3625 GCA_039194725.1 Pseudomonadota bacterium | reverse complement strand
GGGCATGGAGCTGAAAAGGCGCGGTGTGCCGTATGTCATTTTGGAAGCCTCCAGCCGGGCAGGCGGGCGTGCCTACACCGACAAGACGTCGCTGCCGTATGCCTGGGACCAGGGCTGCCACTGGCTGCATTGTGCCGATGTGAACCCGCTGGTGGCGCAGGCAGACCGGGTGGGTACAGAGTATCTCAAAGGTGGCCGTGAAGACTGGAACGCACTTTGGGCAAACGGGAAGTGGGCCGACAGGGCCGGTCGGGCCGACACGCTGAAAACCATGGAGGCTGCCTTCGAGGCCGTTTATGAAGCAGGCGGCAGCGGGCGTGACGTACCGGTCGCCGACGCCCTGCCGGATGCCGGCGAACTGGCGCCTGTTGTGCGCCACTGGATACAGCTGATGTCGTCGGGCGACCCTGAGCAAGTTTCAACACGCAGTTATGCGGATTATCAAGACACCGAACAGAACTGGCCGGTGAAGACCGGCTATGGCGACCTGATCGAGCGGCTGGCGCAAGAGTTGTCGGTTCGGCTGGATACGCCGGTTAGCTCTATCGAGCAGCGCGCCGACGGTGTTCGGGTGACAACCGGCGGCGGCACAATCGAGGCGAGAGCCGCTATCGTCACCGCCTCGACGGCTGTGCTGAATGCTGGTGCAATCAAGATTGGGCCAGGGCCGGCACGGGACCTGCTGTCACTGGTGGAGAACGTGCCATGCGGGAACTATGAGAAGGTGGCGATTGCGTTTGACCGCGACGTGTTCGACGGCATCGAGCAGCCATCCGTCAATATCCTGCCTGAAGACGGTGCCGTGCCGATGAACTTCCAGTTTGCCAATTTCGGCAATCCGATGGTGATCGGCCATGTGGCAGGCAGCGTGGCGAAACAATTGCTGGCTGACGGTGACGCGGCGATGGTGGCGTTTGCCATGGACCGGCTGATCGCCGCTTTCGGGTCCGACATCAAGGCCAGGATGGTGAACGCGGCCACTACCGATTGGGGCAGCAATCGCTTTGTACGCGGCGGATACAGTTTCGCCAGGCCGGGCTGCGCGCATCAGCGCCATGAGATGATCGAGGCGGATACCGGCAATCTGGCATTTGCCGGGGAGGCATTCTCGCGGCACTGGCAAGCCACTGCACACGGCGCCTGGAGCAGCGGGCGTGACGTCGCCGCCAGGCTGGTGGACAATTTCTCGCTGGCAAGTTAGTCAGCAGGCATGGTTGTTGTTGAAAACATCGCAGTGCCTGATGATTGCGCTGGCCCGTCACTGTTGCGTGCGGCACCGGACAGCGTGTCGTTTCGCAAGCTGCGCAAGCGGCTGGTGCGCAATGTGCGCCAGGTGATGGAAGATTTCTCCATGATCTCCGGCAATGGCGGCAAATGGCTGGTGTGCCTGTCCGGCGGTAAGGATAGCTATGCATTGCTGGCGCTGCTGAGTGATCTGAAATGGCGCGGGCTGTTGCCGGTTGAGCTTGTGGCCTGCAACCTCGACCAGGGCCAACCCGGATTCCCCAAGCATGTGTTGCCGGACTTCCTGTCGGCACATGGTATCGATCATCGCATCGAATACCGCGACACATATTCGATCGTGACCGAGAAAGTGCCGCAGGGCGGCACGCACTGTGCGCTGTGTTCACGGCTGCGGCGGGCCAACCTGTATCGCGTGGCGCGCGAAGAGGGCTGTTCGTCCATCGTCCTAGGCCACCACCGGGAAGACATATTGGAAACGTTTTTCCTGAACCTGATGTACGGCGGCAGGCTTGAGGCGATGCCGCCCAAGCTGCGCAATGACGAGGGGGACCTGACGGTGCTGCGCCCGCTGGCCTACTGCGCCGAACACGACATCGGAAAATTCTCCTCTGCGCTGCAGTTTCCCATCATCCCGTGTGATTTGTGCGGATCCCAGGACGGGCTGAAGCGCAACCAGATGAAGGTCATGCTGGACGCCATGGAGTCCCGGCAGCCGGGGCGCAAGGACACCATGCTGAAAGCGTTGAGCAACAGTCGCCCCAGCCACCTGCTGGATCGGGACATTTTCGACTTTTCAGCTGTTTGATGGAATCTGCCAATAAGCGTTCCGACTTGCAGAGGCGCTGATCTAGCGTGACGCGATCAGGGTTTCGGTCTGCACGTCGTCAATGCCGTATGCGCTGGCCGCTTTCACGTTTTCCGAACTGCCGATGGCGATTGCCAGTATGGCAAACCAAGCGATGGTCAGCACGATTGCCAGGATCAGTGTTGGCTTGGAGATGGAGCGGCTTTCGGGGCTTTCGGATATCTCGGACTGGCTGGACATTGTGTCGATCTTTTCAAGTTTGTCTTTGAACTTGAATTGACCATAGGTGCACGCCGGCGGGCGCGATGTGAGGATTATCACTTATCGGTGACTATCAGACTGTTTTTGCTCCCGATTCGGTGAGGCGCATCCGATGCATCTCAAAAAAAACCGCACCTTCCGACAGGAAGATGCGGTTGTTTCGGTTTCAGGCCGCCATCAGATGGCCGCCATCGGCTGTTGCAGACTTAGCCTGCCATCCACCAGCGTTCGCCGTTCTTGTGGCCGTCCAGCTCCCAGTTGTTGGCGAGCTGTTCCGGCATGCCGATCTTCTTGGAGATGGCGTGCGTGTAGGCCATGAACATCGGGATGACCGAGCCGCAGTCCTCGTGGCAGATCTGCTGCATTTCGACATAGATCTCGCGGCGCTTGGCGGTGTCGAGCTCGGCACGGGCCTGAACAAGAAGTTCGTTGAACCGCTTGTTTTCCCACTTGCTCTCGTTCCAGTCTGCGCCGGAAGAATAGATCTGTGAGAAGACCCAGTCTTCGGTCGGGCGTCCGCCCCAGTAGGAGCCGCACCATGGCTTCTTGAGCCAAACGTCATCCCAGTAGGCGTCGTCTGCTTCGCGGACCACGTTGATGGTGATGCCGGCAGCCTTGGCGCTTGCAGCGTAAAGCTGGGCTGCATCGACAGCGCCTTCAAAGGCGGTGTCGGCAATGTGCAGCGACACTTCCAGATTTTCCAGTCCTGCCTCTTTGAGGTAGAACTTGGCTTTTTCCGGATCGTAGGGACGCTGTGGCAGCTCTTCAGGTGTGGCACGGTAGATGTTGGCAGGTCCGACCGGCGAGTCATTGCCGACCTCACCCTGGCCACGCAGGATTTTCTTGACGAATTCCTCGCGGTTCACCGCGTATTTCAGTGCCAGCCGGATATTGTTGTCAGTGAACGGATCCGTGTTGGTCAGCATCGGCAGTGTCGCGTGCTTGTTGCCGAAGGTCGGCTTGACCACAACATTGGGGTCCTTTTCAAGCAGGGCAACGGTCTTCAGGTCGAGGTTCGACATGGAGTGCAGCGAACCCGTGCGAACACCGGTTGTGCGGGCATTGGCGTCCGCCACGAACAGGTTTTCAATGCTATCGAAATAGGCAGCATTTTCCTTCCAGTAGTTCGGGTTGCGTTTC
The DNA here is from genome assembly GCA_039194725.1 of Pseudomonadota bacterium. GTDB lineage: Bacteria > Pseudomonadota > Alphaproteobacteria > Rhizobiales > Aestuariivirgaceae > Anderseniella. The sequence continues at coordinate 174 of JBCCVY010000344.1, read as the reverse complement.
ACCAGCGTGGACACGCCCGGCTCGAACTTCTCCAGCATGTAGCCACCGGTGCCGACACCCTTGTCCCAGGCCATCTTGTCGCCGTCGGCCGGGCAGATCATCAGATGGTAATCGGACACGATGAACGGCCAGTCGGCATTGCCGCCTTCCAGTTCGAACATGACCATGTCGCCG
>JBCCVY010000343.1:0-3646 GCA_039194725.1 Pseudomonadota bacterium | reverse complement strand
GCCGGTACAGGAACGGGACATGAAGCAGCCGGTGTATCCAATAGAAATGAAATGCCGACCAGATCGGCATCAGCACGAAAAAGCCAAGAAACCAGACCGGGTTGTCGGCAAGGCTTGCGGTCGGCAGATAGCCGTTGGCCATCGCCCAAAGCGTCAGCACCTGAAATCCGGTCCAGAACGACACGCCGCTTGCCAGGGACCAGAACATATTGTCGTGCACCTGGTTCCTGAATGCAAACGTCCGGCTGCCTGTGGCCATGTCGCGATGGTCGAACTTCAGCGTCTTGCCCTGCCCGCGCCGGATGTAGAAGTAGTAGTGCAGCGATCCGGCAACAGCCAGCATCAGCGCCATGTTGACGATCCAGGTCTGGAGCACCCAGCCAACGGCAAATGTCTTTGCCTGCTCGAGGCCGGGATACAGAAAATGCCAGGCAGCCACCGCGATTGCGAGCAACAGCATGCGCTCGCTCAGCGACAGCCAGTTGCGCCGGAACCAGCGCGCCAGAAACCCCAAGTCCGGTGGCCATGCGAAAATCGAGCAGTCAGCCAGCGGCAGTTCAGGATGGTAGTTCCACTTGCCGGACGAACCGGATCTGCCTGCCTCCTCAGTGGGCATAATCGGAACCTTCTTCGTCGAGAATGGCCTTCAGTTCAGTGAAATGACAATCCGCCTGTCCGGGATATTCCTCAATCTCGCGTGCGGTTTTTTCAGCCACTTCGTCAGACAGCACTTTCAATTTGCGCCCGGTCCACAAGGCCTTGATGTAGGTTTCCGCAGCGCGCTCAAAATAGTACATGCGGTTGAACGCATCGGCGACCGTATCACCGATGACCATGATGCCGTGATTGCCCATGATCAGCACCTGTTTCGACGGATCTGACAGCTGCCGGCAGGCGCGCTCTGCCTCTTCCTCAAACGCCAGTCCGCCATACTCATCGTCGATTGCGTACCGGTTGAAAAATATCGCACAATTCTGGTCAATCGGCGGCAGGCTCGGATCATCCAGGGTGGCCAGAACGGTTGCATGAATGGAGTGCACATGCATGGCGACACGGGCATGCGGGCACAGGCGGTGAATGGCGCCATGCAGCCCCCACGCAGTCGGGTCAGGCGCGTCGGGCCGTGTCATCGCATCGGGGTCATTGGCATCCAGCAGCAACAGGTCCGACGCCTTGATGCGGGCAAAATGCATTTGGTTGGGGTTCATCAGAAACCGCGTTCCGTCGTCGTTCACGGCGACGGAAAAGTGGTTGGCAACGCCTTCATGCATGTTCAGCCGGGCGGTCCACCGGAAAGCGGCGGCCAGGTCTGCCCGGGTCTCGGAGTGGTCAAGGCGGTTGGGACGCAATGGCGTGGCGGCACCGGTCATCGACTTGTCTCCTTCGCGATGTCATGACGAACTCATGCGGCGCAGGATGTTTGAAAACCTGCCGCCCTGCAATGAAAATATTCGATTGCCGAAGGCAAACTTCACCGACTTTCGGCAACCGGACGCCTGGCCACCAGTTGGGCATATTCCGCGGCAGCTTGACCCGCTGCCCGTCCGGTTGCAAAGCAGGCCTGCAGCAAGTAACCGCCGGTCGGCGCATCCCAGTCCAGCATCTCGCCGCACACAAACACGCCCGGCAGATTTTTCAGCATGAAGTTCTCATCCACTTCGCCGGCGGCAATGCCACCGGCAGACGATATCGCCCTGTCGACGGGCTGGATGCCGGTGACCTTGACCACAACAGACTTGACGCTGCGGGCAAGGTCTTCATCGGTGTCGAGCGCTTGTACCTCAACGCAGTCGCGCCACACGGATATGGCCTGAGGTGACAGCCCGGCAGCCTTGCGCAACCTGTTGGACAATGACTGTTTACGCGGGACACTGCCAAGTCTTGCAGCCAACTGGCCGGCATCAAGATCGGGACGCAAATCAAGCTGCAATTGGCAATCGCCTGACGTGGTCAGGGCAGCCCGCAATTCGCGTGACAGAGCGTAAATGGCACCGCCCTCAAGTCCTGACCGGCTGACCATGGCCTCGCCGCGAACCGAGCGCCCGGCCACTGTGACGGCAATGCGCTTGAGCGGCTGCCCGGCATGGCGCGCAATGGTGATATCCGACCATGCACAGTTGATCCCGGCGTTGGACGCAACAAGCGGTGAAACTTCGACGCCTCTGCCGGCCAGTACCGACACCCAGTTGCCATCCGCCCCGAGTCGCGGCCAGCTGGCCCCGCCCAGAGCCAGCACACACACATCGGCAGCGGCTTGGGATCCGTCTGAAAAACTCAGCACGCCGTTATCGGCCCATCCGGTCCAGTGCCTGCGGGTTTCGAGCGCCACACCCAGTTCGCTCAGTTCGCGCAGCCAGGCCCGCAACAAGGGTGACGCCTTGAAGCTTCGCGGAAACACACGGCCTGACGAACCGATAAAAGTCTCTTCGCCATGACGGTCCGCCCATTGGCGCAAGGCATCGGGGGAAAACCGCCTGATCGCCGGACCAAGCCAGATTGCTGCGTCGGCATAGCGCGACAAAAAACGGTCCATCGGCTCAGAGTGGGTCAGATTCAGACCACCCCTGCCCGCCATCAGAAACTTGCGGCCGGCGGACGGCATGCGCTCAAAAATCGTAACCCGAAGCCCCGCCCTGGCCATGGCCTCTGCCGCCATCAGGCCTGTGGGACCGGCGCCAACAACTGCAGCAGTCGCGGCACCAGCAGTATCAGATGGCATAACCGCGCTCAAAATACTCCGAGGCAAGGAGCCGGTAAATCTCGACATCATGGGCGCGGTTCAGGCCTGTCGATCCCGGCATCACGGTGCGTTGCATTGAAAATCCGAGTTTGCCGGCAATGCGTGCCGATGCAAGGTTGGGGGCCATGACCTTGCACCACACTTCAGTTGCATCGAGGCGCTCAACGGCCATTGCGCACAGCACTTCACCCATCATGGTGCCGGCGCCGGTGTCCCAAACCGTCGGATCAACCCCCCAGCCGACTTCTGCCGCGCCGCCGCCGAGCAGCCAGATGAATCCGTCGGCAACCAGCTCTCCGGTTCCCGCATCAACAGCACACAACCTGAAATGCCGCCGATTGCGTGATCTCTGTCGGGCCAGATGGCGCTTGAGGACAACGTTGATCTCTGCCACGGACCGCAGTTTTACGGCCAGCCAGCGGTTGTATTCCGGCCGGGTCATGAAGCGTGCCAGCGCTGCAGCATCGCCGGCCTGCCACTCGCGAAAGCTCAGGCCAGGCATCGTCACTTGCGGCAGCAACAGTTCGGTTGACACAGTATCTTCCTCACATGGCATATTGCGCCCAGCGGGCCTTGAATTGCTGAGCCTAACCGCTTCTGCCGGGCTGGTCGAGGTAACTTTGACCTTCACTGCAATGTCGCACGTATCGGCTAGTCAGCGACGGCAGAAAACAGTGGCAGGTATGAGCGAAGCACAAAGGTAAAGCAGCAATGTCAAACAGCAGTGACGAACGATTCAGCAACAAGGCGGAGGCCTTTGAAGCATTTGATGACACACCGACCCATGCCATAGACACCGCTACCATCGGCGATGTTATCCAGCAACGGTTTGGGCGCCGCGACGTGTTGAAAGGTGCCCTGGCCGCGACAACGGTTTCATATTTGATGGGCGGCGCTGCATCGCCT
>JBCCVY010000342.1:0-3648 GCA_039194725.1 Pseudomonadota bacterium | reverse complement strand
GATTACCGCAGGCTTCAAGCCGAAAGTCTCGGTCACCTACAACAATACCGTGACAAAGACGGCGCCGGCGGGGCTGACGCTTTTGGAGATATCCCGCGAAACGGGCATCCCGCATGCATCCGTGTGCGGCGGACGGGCACGCTGTTCCACCTGTCGCGTTCGAATTGTATCAGGCGGCGAGACCCTGGAACCCGCCGATTCCCAGGAACTGAAGGTTCTGCATCGCGCAGGCATTGACACTCCCGACATCCGTCTGGCCTGCCAGATCAGGCCCCGCGAAGCACTTTCCATCATCCCGCTGGTGCCGGCGGGACGGATAAACCGGCGCCAGTCCGGCCGTGACAAATATGCCGACGGTGTTGAACAGATCGTCACCTTGATGTTCATCGACATACGCGGCTTCACGAAATTCTCCGAAGGCCGCCTGCCCTACGACGTGGTCTATATTCTGAACCAGTACATGGGTCGGATGAGCGAAGTGATCACCTCGAACTCGGGCTATGTGGACAAGTTCATGGGGGACGGCATCATGGCGATCTTCGGTATGGACGATGAAGATGGCCATGGCGCTGCCGACGCGCTTCGCGCCGCATTCGAAATCAGCCGGGCGCTGGACGAACTGAATGCGATCCACGAAGCCACCCTGTCTGAACCGTTGCGTATCGGCATCGGGGTTCACACTGGCGAAGCCATACTGGGCCGCATCGGCACCAGCAAGGCCCATTCGGCCGGCGAGCGAATTACCGCGCTGGGCGACACTGTCAACACCGCCAGCAGGCTGGAAGCCCTCACCAAACAGCTCGGCAAGGAACTTGTGGTCTCGGCGAGCGTCTTGCAGACGGCCAATGCCGGACCACCCGAACTGGCGAACGAGACTTACGAGATCCGTGGCCGCGAAGACCCTATCTCAGGCATCTCCTTTGCCAGTGCGAGCGAGTTGTCAGCAGTCATCTCGCTCTAGCAGCGGCAATCTGGCGCTTTGCGCAAATCCATGACACACTATGGACCATGAAAGCGTGGTCATAGCAGATGGATACTAGGGTCAGAGCCCATTGATCTTATGCAATTGTGTTTGAACGAAAACATCCGGATGACGGTGAAACAGCGCAAGGCAAGGCTTTCTGCCTTGTCGAGCATTTTTCGCCTTCAGGCGGGTGTTTTCCTTCAAACCCGAAGGGCGGGGTCTATTTTGCCCCTGACTGCGTTGAAAGGGCTTGAAAACCGTCAGGTTTCCTGCGCCCTTTCGCCCTGTCAGACGCAAAATATCCTCCCGCAGAATGGATAAGATTAATGGGACCTGACCCTAACACCCCAGACGGGCTTGTTTCCAGCATTCGGCAAAGCCAGCGCGACGAGCCGGACAGCGGCATACTGAGCGCGGTCAACCACGGTTTCGGCCGCAAGGGCCTGATACCGCTGTGGACCGGAGAGGGCCCGCTCAAGACGCCCGAGTTCATCTGCCAGGCGGCGTCCAAGGCCATGTTCAATGGCGAGACCTTCTACACCTGGCAGCGCGGCCTGCCGCGGCTGCGCAGCGCGCTGGCCGCCTACCATGAGAGATTCTGGCCCGGCCCGTTCTCCGCCGAACGCTTTTTCGTCACCGGCGGCGGCATGCAGGCCATTCAGATTGCCTTGCAGCTGCTGGCCGACAAGGACGACGAGATTGTCATTCCGTCACCGGCGTGGCCGAACTTTCCCGGCCCCATGCGCATGATGGGGGTGAAACCGGTGTTTGTGCCAATGCTGTTCGAGGAGCAGGCATGGTCACTGGATCTCGACAGGATGCGTGACAGCATCGGCCCGAAGACCCGGGCCATCTGCCTGATTTCGCCGTCCAACCCGATCGGCTGGGTGGCGTCGCGCGAAGACCTGGTCGCGATTCGCGACATGGCCCGCGAGGCCGGCATATGGATACTGGCCGATGAAGTCTATTCGAGGTTTTACTACGGGCCCGATACCGATGGACTGGCCCGCTCGCCCTCGTTCATGGATGTCTGCGAACAGGATGAACGGGTAATCTACATAAATACGTTTTCGAAGAACTGGGCCATGACCGGATGGCGCATCGGTTGGCTGCAGGCACCTGAGGCGCTGGGACCGGCCATCGAACGTATCATCCAGTACAACACATCCGGCACTGCAGCCTTCATGCAGAAAGGCGCGCTGGCGGCCATTGAGAACGGCGAAGACTTCGTGGAAATGCAAATCGGGATGGCGCGCACCTGCCGCGACAAGGTGGCCGAAGCGCTGGGACAGCTGAACAATGTGAGTTTTGAAAACCCGATGGGGGCGTTCTACAGCTTCTTCCGCATTGACGGCCTGACCGACAGCCTCGGCGCAACGCTGCGCATCATTGACGAAGCCAATGTCGGCCTTGCCCCGGGCGGCACGTTCGGGCCGGGCGGGGAAGGCTTCCTGCGCATGTGCTACCTGCGCGATGCGGATGGTCTTGATGAGGCGCTCGACAGGCTGACAACCTGGCTGCGGCAGGCCTGACACTCCTGCTGTACGTTGACCGCAGTACGACGATTGCTTATCTGATGATGGAATACCGTTACTAACCGGGCGCACCTATTCATGGCCATTCGTGAAATCGTCAAATTGCCGGATCCGATCCTGAAGAAAATCTCGCAGCCGGTCGAGCGCGTGGACGATGAACTGCGCGGTCTGGTCGACGATATGCTTGCCACCATGTACGACGCACCGGGGATCGGCCTGGCAGCAGTGCAGATCGGCATCCCGCGGCGCCTGCTGGTGGTGGACATCGCCAAGGACGAGCAGCCCAAGTCCCCGATGGCGTTCATCAATCCGGAAATCGTCTGGAGCAGTGACGAAGTGTCGGAATATGAAGAAGGCTGCCTGTCGATACCCGACGTGTTCGACAATATAGAGCGCCCGGCGCAGGTGCGGGTGTCCTATCTCGACCGCGACGGCAAGCAGCATGAAGAGCTCTATGACGGGCTGATGGCAACAGTGCTGCAGCACGAAATCGACCATCTGAACGGCATACTGTTCATTGACTACCTGTCCCGGCTCAAGCGGGGCACGATCGTGCGCAAGTTCGCCAAACTGGCGCGCCAGCAGCGAGAAAAGGTGTGAGCCTGCGGGTGGTCTTCATGGGCACGCCGGACTTTTCCGTGCCCAGCCTTGCCCGCCTGGTGAGTGACGGTCACCACGTTGCAGCCGTGTACACCCAGCCACCGCGGGCAGCCGGCCGGCGCGGCCTGGAGGAACGCAGGTCGCCGGTGCATGAACATGCCCTAGCACAAGGGCTGAAAGTCCGTACGCCGGTGTCCCTGAAACACCAAGACGAACAATCGGCCTTCGCTGCCCTGGACGCAGATGTGGCGGTGGTGGTGGCCTATGGGCTGCTGCTGCCCGGACCGGTGCTCAAGGCACCGCGCTTTGGCTGTCTCAATGTGCATGCATCGCTGCTGCCGCGCTGGCGCGGTGCCGCACCGATACAGCGTGCCATAATGGCCGGTGACACCGAAACTGGCGTTGCCATCATGCAGATGGAAGAAGGGCTCGACACCGGACCGGTGGTGCACGAAGAAGGAGAATTATCATCACCGGATGAGATTGAAGCGAGTAAGTTAGCGGTGAAAGAAATGCTTGATTTTGATGCTCGTTTGACAAACGAGCATC
>JBCCVY010000341.1:0-3661 GCA_039194725.1 Pseudomonadota bacterium | reverse complement strand
TGCTGCCAGCAGCCACACCATGAACGACCACAGGGGCGGCACGCCGTCGAACTGCCACACGACCAGCAGGAACAGGGCCGAGATCACGGTGACGGCGTACAGGGCGCGCCAGGTCATGAAGCGCATGCCGAGCCGCATGACGACACTGGAGTTGAAGACGCTGGCTGCGCCGATGGCAAGTGCTGCCACACCGAAGTAGATGGCAAACAGCTTGCCGGTGCCGTAGACGGTCTGGAACACCTGTTGCGCCGAGCTGAGATACCCCAGAAAGGCGCCGAATATGATGCCGGAAGCAATGGTGTATCCCACTGCGGCGCGGAAGCCGCAGGCTTCCCTGATGCCGCCCGCAATGTTGCTCAGCGAAAATTTCCGCCGTTCCGACACCGCCAGGGTTTCCGGCTGCCGGGTGGCGAACCACACCGAGGCGATGACCGCCATCGCCAGCAGCAGGCCGAAGATCGCCCGCCAGTCGGCAACCAGCAGCACCGCTTCGCCGACGGATGGTGCAATGGCCGGTACCAGAATGAAGATGGCCATGACGATCGACATGATGCGCGCCATGGCCCGGCCTTCATAGCCGTCGCGCACCAGGGCCAGGCTGACAATGCGTGGCGCCGCGGCGCCGAGCCCCTGCAGCACCCGGCCCGCCAACATGACCTCGAACACCGTAGCCGTCATCGACAGGATGCAACCGGCGATGAAGATGACATAGCCTGCATAGATCACCGGCTTGCGGCCGAAGCTGTCCGACAGCGGCCCGGCGGCGATCTGCCCGGCGGCGAAGCCCAAGAACATGCCCGACACGATCAGCTGGGTGTCATTGGCGTCCTCGACGCCGAGATCGCTACCGATCTGGCCGAGCGCCGGCAGCATGGCGTCGATCGACAGGGCCAGGATCGAGACCATCGTCGCCAGCATGGTGACGAATTCCGCCAGGCTCAAGGGTTTGGTCGGTGCTTTCATCGCTGCCGGATAGGACATTGTGGGTCCCGGCGCAATCACCTCAGCTGCATAACTGCTATGGCCTTTTGGGCGCCAGGTTGACCGAACTGTCCCATATCCGCTTCCAGAACAGTGGCAGGCGGGATGTGTCACGTATCGCGGATATACGTTCGTTGGCCGGTTTCATGCTGCCGTCTGCAACAATGTCGGCAACCTTGAAGCTGAACACATAGGAACCTTCAACACCCATTCTGAGATCGGTGATGACCACTTCGGAAGGTGTTGGCTGCGACACCCGGTAGAAGCCATGGCTGAACCATTGCAGCCGCTTCACATACCAGTTGTCGGCAATTGCCTGCAGCAGGTCGGTGCGGCTTTCATAGCGGGTGAAGCGGATGTCCTTGCTGTCGTCGAGGATTGAATAATAGCCGACATAATACCCATCGTCCTGCATGGCCACAAAGCGCCACAACAGCGTGTTGAACGGTGCCGGGGTGGACAGAAGATGGTTGTGGGTCAGCCCCTGCTTTTCCATGGAGCGTTCTGCAATGTCCGTGACATAGGATTTGGCGGCCATGGTCCACGCCAGATAGGTGCCGGCAATTGCCAGGCAGATCGTGTTGACCCGGTGGCCGAACCCCTGTTGCCGGTTGAACGCGAGAGCCGCTATCACGCCAACGACCAGCCACAGCGTGAATGCGGGATCAATGATGAAGGTGGACGATCCCGATACCGGGTACTCGGTGATCGGCCAGAACAATTGCGTGCCGTAGACGGTGAAGGCATCCAGAAGCACATGGCTGATCAGCACCAGCCAGACCATTGCAATCCAGTGTTTCAGGCTGACGATGCCGTGCAGCTTGTGCAGCGCCCAGCCGATTGCAGGGGTGGCGGCTGTGAGCACTAGTATGGAGTGGGAAAACCCGCGGTGATAGGTGAAATCCTCAATGGCGCCGCCAAACGGGATGAAAACGTCGAGGTCAGGCAGCGTTCCCAGCAAGGCACCATAAAGACTTGCCTTGCGCCCGATGGCACGACCGATAGCCAGTTCGGCAACCGAGGCGCCGAGTAATGCTTGTGTCAGTGAATCCATGTGGTCTTAACGTAACCCAGGCTCAGGTGGATGTGTCTCAGCTTATTGGCTGGTCCAGACGATTCGCGCCATCCATTTGATGTCGCTGCGCTGAAGTGTGACCAGGGGCAACTGAGGGTTGAAGCAGGCAAGTTCAAGCACCGTGCCGGTGTCGCGATTGAGCCGCCTGGCCATGACCTCGCCGTCATGGGTTCTGACCACCACACGGTCGCCCGGCCGTACCGCCGCTGCCGGCGACACGATAACCATGTCGCCGTCGCGATACACCGGCTTCAGCTGATCGCCGCTGACGTGCAGCGCGTAGGCACATGGGTCGTCTATGCCGGGCAGGTCGATCCGGCTCCAGTTGTCTCCCGCCGGCCGGCCGGCATCATCGAACGCACCGGGTGCGCCGGCTTGCGCCATGCTGATGCTCGGCACTGTGCGCTGCAGCCGTTTTGCTCCATGCACTAGACCGGCGAAGTCGCCCAGGCTGGTCCGGGTCACGGCAAGGCATTTGGCGACGCTTTCGGTTGTCGGCCAGCGCGGCCTGCCCTGCGGTGTCTCGCGTTTCGACTTGTTGAACGCGGTGGCGTCCAGTCCCGCCGCCCTGGCCAGGCCCGATGCCGACATGCCGTTGGCCTCAGCCAGCCGGTCAATGGCCTGCCAGATCTGTGAATGTGAAAACAATGCCGTCTCTCCCAGGAGCGCATCCGGTCGCAACTGCTCCCCCCGAAAATGCTTCCTGACTGCTTTAACATTTGCGCAAACTTTACCTTTCCGTTCCGTCGTGCACAAGCTGGGGTCAGAACCGATTGTATGCTTGTCTTGCCAGGACGCGGCGAATAGGTTCGCTGCCAGCATGGCAATCATCTACAAGATAATCGATCGCGACGAGTGGGACGCAGCGCGTGGCTGCGGCAGGTATGCCGGTTCGCGCGATGACAGGCGTGACGGCTTCATTCACTTTTCAACAAAAGAGCAGGTTGGCGAAACGGCAGCAAAGCATTTCGCCGGCCAGGACAACCTGATGCTGCTGGCCGTTGACGATGCGAGCCTGGGCGAGGACCTGAAGTGGGAAGCATCGCGTGGCGGCGCCCTGTTTCCGCATCTCTACAAGCCAATGCCGGTATCGTCGGTTGTTCAGTCGTGGCCATTGCGCTTCAATGACGATGGCACTCACGAGTTTCCGGACGACATGCCATGAGCCGTCTGTTTTCACTGGCGCGTCCGGTTCTGCACGCGCTTGATCCTGAAACCGCCCACAACCTGACCATCGCCACGTTGAACTCAGGTGTGTTGCAGGCTGGTGCCGCTCCGGAAGATGTGCGGCTGCAGGTAAACTGCATGGGGCTGGATTTTCCCAACCCGCTCGGACTTGCGGCCGGTTTTGACAAGAACGCCGAAGTGCCCGACGCCATGCTGGGGCAGGGGTTCGGTTTTGTGGAGATCGGTTCTGTCACCCCGCGCCCGCAGAAGGGCAACGACAAGCCGCGCCTGTTTCGCCTGCCGGAAGACAGTGCGGTGATCAATCGCATGGGCTTCAACAATGACGGTCATGCTCGGGTGTTCGGCCGGCTGGCCGCACGCGGTGACCGCGGTGGCATTGTCGGGGTCAATCTCGGGGCCAACAAGGACTCCGATGAC
>JBCCVY010000340.1:0-3679 GCA_039194725.1 Pseudomonadota bacterium | reverse complement strand
CGCCGGAGCCGCCACCACGGCCACCGCCGGAACCGCCACCACGGCCACCGCCGCCGCCTCCACGGCCACCGCCGCCGCCACGGCCACCACCGCCGCCACGACCTTTGGCATGCCCTTCACTTATCGTCACAAGCGAAGGCGCGACAAGAAGACCCAGAGCCGTCAGGCCCAACTTGGCCAACGCGTCCCTGCGATCCAGTTCACTTTGTTGAGATTTATCAGGCTCGTTTACCGAGCTTTCTGGTACTTTTTTCAATGCCGATACTCCTTGTTACAAACTAACAAGGGCGACACATCGGTTCACATCCAGCCGCATCTACACAACGGTCGTCCAAGCTGCGTAGAAACCTGTTTCCAGAGGACCTAAGAAACAGACCCTCCCCCCGTTGCGATCATAGAAACGTGGCGACTTCGCGGTCAAGTCAAATAAAATTCATGGCAAAATTGCAGCAATTTGTTAACCAACCGCACCGCAGCCGGAAAACCAGGCATCAAGGCCAGCCATCGAACTGGTTTATGCCGGCATCTGTATTTCAGTTGGATTCGGCTGGCGCAGTGCGTCATTGCTTGAACCGACAATCAGACGGCACAGAACTTTCGGTGGCAAAAAATCGCTGACTTGTCCAGTTTTTACGCTTGAGGGGCGAAACAACACGGAGACAAACAATGAAGAGCCCTTCAATCATCGCCTGTACGGCTGTGCTTGGCGCAGTGACATTTTTTGGCTTTTCCGCCCCGGCCGCCGCCAGGGTCGGATGCGCGTATACAGCCACAGATATCCACGGCCACGTGGTAGCCGCCTACGGATCACACCGCAAGAAAACCAGCGTTGCCTGCGACCGGGCCCGGCGGCAGTGCAACCGCAAGATGAACCGCGAGCGGCGGAAAAAGAGATTTGGCCGCAGCCACGGCTGCAAAAGGGTAAACTAGTCATCTCTCCCGCCTGACGCTGCACGGACATAGACCGGATATGCATACTCGCGCTGAGGCCATCAGTACCGGATCATGCGAGCACATCAGCCTGGTCGACCTGCATGACGGTTTTTGCCGGGCCTTTTCCGACTACTCCGTTGCCATGCAGCCATCGATCAGCGAGTTCAGGCTGATGCTCGCCCAGCGCGGGTTTGACGCGACGCTGTCATGGGCCGCCCTTGCCGGGCGGTCCGTGGTTTCGTTCTGGCTGATTGGCCACGATCCGACATCGTGCAACCGATCGGCCTACGTGATTGCAAGCGGCACAGTGCCGGACTTTCGCGGTCGTGGCCTGGCGGAAGACCTGCACCGGCGTCTGCAGCAGTCTTTTGTGCGATACGGCATCAACTCCGTGCAGCTGGAAGTGATTACCTCCAACAAGCCGGCCCGGTCGCTGTATGCCAAACTGGGATATGTGTCGGTGCGCGATCTGTGCTGCTTCGAAGTTGCCCGCACTGCAATCAGGATTGCGTCGGTGGGCCAGGCAGATATTGCAGAGTGCGCCGTGTCTGACGTGCTGGCTCTCGCGCCAATCTTTCGCGATTGGCAACCTTCATGGCAGAACGGCATCAGATCGCTATCACGCATTCATGGTGAGCTGGTGTGCATTGCAGCAAGAATCAACGGAGACCCGGTTGCTTATGGAGTTCTGATCAAACCGGCAAACACGATCGCACAGCTGGCCGTCAGGGATGACCGGCGCCGTTGCGGGATTGGCTCTGCGGTTCTGCATGCGCTTGCGACCGCTTCGCCTCGCCACGTTCTCAAGATCATCAATGCCGACAGCCGTGACACCGGCTTTCAGGCCTTCCTGACCCACCACGGTGCGCAAACAGGGATCACCCAGCTGGAAATGGTTGTGCGCCTGTAACTTTCCTGGCGGCGCAAACCGAATTTCATGGCATGATCATCGGACAGGATCGATATTCAATGGCGAACACAATTCATGACCTGGCATGTTGATGAAACCGTAAATACCGGCGCTGGACGGGTGGCTGCCGGACGCACGGGCACCGGGCCTGAACTGGTGTTGGCACATGGCTGGCCGTGGTCGTCCTATTCATGGCACCGGGTGATTCCGGACCTGGCGGCCAGGTACACGGTGCACTGGTACGACATGCCCGGCTATGGCCGCTCCAGCATGGATGCAGACCAGGCTACATCTCTGGACGTGCAGGGCCGTGTGTTCGCCGAGATGCTGTCACACTGGAAGCTTGGCCGCCCGCATGTCGTCGCGCACGACTTTGGCGGTGCCACCACCTTGCGCGCGCACCTTCTGCACGATTGCGAGTTTGAAACCTATGTCTTGATGAACGTGGTCGCCATGCGGCCATGGGGGTCGGAATTCTTCGACCATGTGGGCCGCCATGTCGAAGCGTTTCTCGGACTGCCTGCTCACATTCACAAGGCCGTGGTGGAAGCCTATATCAGCGGTGCGCTCGCATCGAACATCGACGCCGGTGATTTCGAAGCGCTCGTCTCGCCGTGGCTGAGCGAGGCCGGACGGGGCAGCTTTTACCGCCAGTTCGCCCTGGCGGACGAGCGCTACACGGCCGAAGTCGAACCGATGTTTGGCGACATCCGGTGCCCCGTCGACATCCTGTGGGGCGAGGATGATCCGTGGATACCGCTGGCGCGCGGCAAGGCACTGCACAAGCTGGTCGGCAATGGATCGTTCACCCCCTTGCCCGGTGTCGGCCACCTGCCGCAACTGGAAGCTCCTGACCTGGTGTTGAAGCACCTGCTCAAATCTGATGGTTAGGCCAAAAACAACCTTGTCTTTATACGGATTGCCTGATTACATCGCGCATCGACCAAGTCAGAACAGCCTCTCTCCGATTGCCTCAGGAGACCGGCTCGCGCGCGGAGCGTCGCTATGAAGAAACTTATTATGGCCGCCCTCATGCCGGCCTTGTTCAGCCTGCCAGCCTCTGCCGAAGGGTTTTCCTGGAACGGCAGCTATGAAGGTCATTTTGTCTGTGATGACGTGACCGCAGGCTCTGCCGGCGGCTTCAGCCGACCATTCAAGGCACAGATAATCCAGGACGGATCTGACATCGACATGGCTATATCTGCCGTGGTGGATCCGGCCACCGGAGAGTCCCCGTCACTCTATCGCGGCAAGCTGCAGGAAACCGCCGGCGGAACGGTTATGAGCGGATATCTGGAAGTGTGCAGCGGCCGGTTCCTGTACAAGGAACTGGTCCGGATTTTTCCCGCCACTGCTTCCGGCACGAGCTTCAGCTTTGCCGGCGACACAATCTTCATCACCGAAGCCCTGCCTGGCGCAGAAGGCAAGCTTGTGGTTGAAAGCTGCAAGTGGGCGTTGAAGCGCGTGTCCGTCGAAACGCCCGATTTCAAGACCTGTCAGAAATAAATTTTACTGGCACTGCAGTGCACGCAGGCTAGCCAGGATCAAAGCCACTCTGTATGCTGAGCAGCATTCATTGCCCGGCGTGAATCTATATCTGGAGATACACCATGAAGCGCATGTTCGTTGCCGGTTTGCTGTGCAGCCTCGTCTCGCTGCCCGCAGCTGCAGAGCCGATCTCATGGACCGGCACCTATGAAGGCCATTTCGTGTGTGACCACGTCAATGGCCGCGCCGCAGGCGGCTTCAGCAGAGCCGGTCCATGAGATCGGCTCTGCAGCTGCGGGCAGCGAGACGAGGCTGCACAGCAAACCGGCAACGAACATGCGCTTCATG
>JBCCVY010000339.1:0-3686 GCA_039194725.1 Pseudomonadota bacterium | reverse complement strand
CTTCCGGTTCGACGATGGGCACGATGTTCGCTTCCTGGGCGAGTGCCGCGTAGCGCGCGAGCCCGTGTGCGTTGGCCTCGAGGCAGGTCCGGGAGGGGATGCCGTCGCCGATGTTGATCACCGCACGCCACTTGGCGAACCGCGCGCCGAGTTCGTAATACTCTGCATAGCGCTCGCGAAGACCGTCGAGGCCTTCTGTGACTTTTTCGCCCGGGCAGCCGGCGAGGTCCTTGGCGCCGGTGTCCACCTTGATGCCGGGCAGGGCTCCAGTGTCTGAAATGACCTGTGACAGCGGCGTGCCGTCTTTCGCCTTCTGGCGCAGGGTCTCATCAAACAGAATGACACCGGAAATGCAGGATTGCATGGCGTCGGTGCAGCGGAAGAGCATTTCACGATAGTCGCGGCGGTTGTCCTCCGTGGAGTCTACGCCGATAGAATCGAACCTTTTCTTGATGGTTCCGGTGCTCTCGTCAGCCGCCAGAATACCCTTGCCATCCGCCACCATGGCTTGCGCGGTCGTTTCCAGCTGCGCGGTCATCGTCGTCTCCCTTGCATACTTGTTCTGAGCATACGCTTTTCACGGTGAGTCCTACTCTTGAGAAACCGTGCGTCAAGGGGCGAAGCGCCAAAATCTGGTGGAAAACGCCTGTAGCGCCGATTGGCGCAGCGGTTCCTCGCCGCGCTAGGGGTGTCCCAGCAGGCCCGTTCGGAAGCGCACGCGGCAGGCAGACGGTTCCAGAAGGCGCCGGTAGGCCGCCGGTTCTCCGGGGTTTACGCGCAGCACGACGAAGGCGGTGCCATTGCTCTCGCGCAGCATGCGCGCACCATCGGCGAGCTGGTCTTCATGCTCCACCGTTGTCGTCATCTTCACGCCGGCGCCGATCGCCATCTGCTCCAGGTCCACGCCGCGGCTGGTATGGCTTTTCTGGTAACCGGTCTCGCCATAGTGGCCATTGTCGACGCAAATGATTGAAAGATTCGAGGGATTCAGAACCGAGATGGTGGCAAGGGTGCCCACATTCATCAGCAACTCGCCATCACCGGTCACAACGAGCACCCGCCTGTCGGGTTGCGCGAGTGCAAGCCCGAGGCCCATCCCGGTCGCCGCGCCCATCGCCCCAGCCATGGTGTACAGGTTCGATCCATCATCGGTCAGCGCCGCCATGTCCTTGGAGGTGCCGGCAAGCCCGGAAACAATCAGGAAGTCACCCGGATCACCCACCAGGGCGGGAACAGCGGTGCGGCGGTCGAGCTCGAAAACGGGCTCCGGCTTGGTTGTGTCTTGCGCGGCCATCAAGCCCTCCTAGAACGCCTTAGCGCCGATTAGTTTCTGTGTCAGCAGGACGGCCACGGCATTTCCGCCCTTGAAGACCATGGTGCACGCGGCCTCGATCGTTGCCGCCACGTCTTCAGGGTCGGTCACTTCGAGGCAGATCACGCCCATCTCTTCCAGCACCGGACGAACCGCCTGACCCATTGCCATTTGCCAGGGATTTCCCTCGCCGAACTCGCCGCGCATGCTCACGAGGGTCAGCAACGGAAACTTTCCGTTTTTCATCAATGACAGGAAATTGATGCAATTGCCGACGCCGCTGCTCTGCATGAGCAGAACCGCACGCGCGTCTCCCAAATGCGCGCCGGCGGCAAGCGCCACGCCTTCTTCTTCCGTCGTCAGTGCTACGGAGTGGACGTCTGCGTCATCGATGCTGAGATCGATGAGTTGTGCGTGTCCGGCATCCGGCACATAGCCGAACTGCGTCACGTCGTGGGCGCGCAGGACCTTGTAGATGTCCTTTTGCCAGCTGTCGGCCGTCGTTTTCACGTCACTTCACCTTGGGGTTGCTGGGTCCAAGTCGTGAATAACATCGCCGACGCGTTGCAGGCCAGCTTTGAAGCGGAACAGCACATGTGCCACGGCCTATTGGGCGGGTCTGACCTGTGTCGTCCAGGTCGGATCCTGCGCTGCGATGACGAACCCGTGCTTGCTGCGCGTTTCGGGATGCGCAGGCGCGTCCGTCATGACGAGCACAAGGCCCGGATGCATCAGACCGGCGATCTTCCGCGCCAGTGCAGGGTCGGACTGAATGCGGCCGATAACGGATGCCTCCGAGGAATGCAGCTTGTGGCCCGCCTGTTTGTAACCGATGGATTTCCACTGCAGGGCACCTGCCTTTTCCGCCGAGCCCATCAGCACGAAGGTATGGGAGCCGAGGGGCCTGTTCGGGTGCAGGAATTCAACCGGATTTTTCGATTCAACGTGGCCATCGCGGACAATATAGAGGGTCTGGTCTGCCCGGCTTACGATCAGGGATACCGCGTGCTGCATCTTTTCATGCCGCTTCTTCGGCGGCAGCTTTTTCTTCGCCAGTTTGGCGACGGCGGCATCCATTTCCTCCTTGGCCAGGGCGGGTAGCGCCGGGCCGGGGTGGGTCACGATCCCGGGCTCGCTATGGTCGTCGGCAACGATCACCGGGGTGCCGACATGGGTGACGGTGAACAGCAGCGCCGAGAATTTCAGCGGCATCCGGATACAACCATGCGATGCCGGATAGCCCGGCAGATGACCGGCATGCAATGCAACGCCGGACCAGGTCAGCCGGTTCATATTCGGCATTGGCGCGTTGTTGTAGGTGCTCGAGTGGTGATGCTTGTCTTTCTGCAAGATCGTGAAGACGCCCGTTGGCGTCCGGTGTCCGGGCTTTCCGGTGGAACAGGTAGACACGCCGATGCGGATGCCGTTGCGGTAGACATTCACGCGTTGATCCGGCAGCGACACAATGATTGCGACCGGTCCTTCAGGCGCGGCTTCCGGCGTCCAGATGAACTGACCGGGTTTCAGGCCGTCCGGAGCGCGGCTTTTGGCGGCCATAACGTGCAGTGGAAAACCGCTCAGTCCAACGCCTGCAACAGCGGCGGACCCTTGCAGGAAAGTGCGCCGCGAAGATCTGAGTTTCATGGGAGGTCCATTTGATCGATTGATTGGGGGATTGCACTCATATTGACGGCAACTGACCGCAATAAGGCAAGTTACAATTGCGTTGGTGGGTTGGCAGGAAAGGGCGCGGATCAGGCGCCGATCGGCGCCTTGCCAAGCCGGTCGCGGGACGTGCCCAAAACGCGCTCAAAGGCCAGTGCGATGGCCAACAATTTCTCTTCCTGCCCCGGCCCCGCGATGCATTGCATACCGACGGGAATACCTGCTTTGTCGAGACCGACCGGCAAGGTGATGGCGCAAAGCTCTAACAGATTCGCAATACAGGTGTTGCGTAACGCCGCCAGATTCGCGGCTGAATAGGGCTTCAGATCCGCAATATCTTCAAGCTTCGGTGCCGTGATTGGTACGGTCGGTGAAATGAGTACATCGATCGATGCGAGCCGTTTATCTGCGGCAGTGGACAAGTCTGTCATAAGGGCTCTTCGGCGCGAGATCTCGTCGCTCTTCAACTCCGTAGCTCCTGCGAGGCGCAAGCTGATGATCGGGTCGAGCGTGTCTCCCCAGCCGGGCAGGTCGTTCGCGAGGAAACTCTGAAGCTCGGACGCCACAACGCTGCCTTTGCAGAACAGATCGAAGGCAGCGTTGTGGCGTCCGAGCTTCAGAGTTTCCTCGCGAACGACCTGCCCGGCTGGGGAGACACGCTCGACCCGATCATCAGCTTGCGCCTCGCAGGAGCTACGGAGTTGAAGAG
>JBCCVY010000338.1:0-3701 GCA_039194725.1 Pseudomonadota bacterium | reverse complement strand
GGTCATGGTTCAGCCTCCCAACAGGTCTTTTGACAAAGAGACTAGCGGGGAATGCTCTGGGATTTCCAGTCCTTGTATGGCCGCTTATTCAGCCGGTGCTGCCGCGGCAGGTGAGGCCGTGGTGAGCAACGTTTCGTTGCCCTCGCGCGGGTCTCTGGGAATCAGAAGCGACAGCATCAGCGAAACGCCCGCCATGCCGGCGCCGATGATGAAGACCCAGGAGGGATGCGACAACCAGATGAAGCCGAACAGCACTGGTATGAACACCGCTGCGATGTGGTTGATGGTGAAGGCGACGCCGGCGGTTGGTGCCATGTCGGCGGGGTCCGCGATCTTCTGGAAATAGGTCTTCTGGGCAATGGCCATGGCAAAGAAGGCGTGATCCACCAGGTACAGGGCGGCGGCGATCCACGGGTTGTCAACGAACGCGTAGGCCAGAAACACACCGATCAGGCCAATGTACTCAAGCACCAGTATGCGGCGCTCGCCCAGGCGGATGATGAGATTGCCGATTTTCGGCGCGATCCACATGTTGAACACGGCGTTGGCCAGAAACAGGCCGGTGATGGCGGCAACCGAAAACCCGAACTTCTCCACCATCATGAAGCCGGCGAACACGATGAAGATCTGGCGGCGGGCACCGGACATGAAGGTCAGGGCATAGTAAAGCCAGTAGCGTTTGCGCATCAGCAGGTGCTTGCGCTGCGGCACCGCTTCGCGGAACTTCGGAAATCCGAACCAGGCCAGCAGGGCCAGCAAAACCGTTGCGCCGCCGCCGGCCAGATACACCGAGGAGAAATCCAGATGCAGCAATTTCCAGGTCAGGAAGATCAGTGCATAGGCAGCAATGGTCGCGAACGAGCCGGCGGCAATGATGCGGCCAAGCTGGCGTGGCGCTTCGCTCTTGGGCAGCCATTGCAGGGACAGGGACTGCTGCACGGTTTCAAAATAGTGGAAGCCCACCGACATGATGAAGGTGGTGATGTAAAACCCTAAGGCGGTTGGGAAAAAACCGGTTATGGCTGTGCCCAGCCCGCACAGGGCCAGCGAGATCACCGCGAAAGTCTGTTCCCGCCAGACAAAGTACATGAACACGGCGGTGAACGCCAAGAATCCGGGGATTTCCCGGATCGACTGGAGGATGCCGATCTCCTTGCCGGTAAAGGCGGCGCCTTCAATGGCAAAGTTGTTCAGCAGGGCCGACCAGGTCGAAAACGCGATGGCGTTCGCCGCCACCATGAGGATGAGCAGATTGACCGGGGTTCTCCAGCCGGTGGCGTCGCCGAGATTGATTTCCGTGTGCCGGTTCATGGGGTTGGGAACCTAACCCAACATCGCCATTTTGCGTATTGTTATTTGTGCAACCAGGGCATGACTGCTGACATGCCCTGGCTGCCGTGATCGCCGGAGTAGCTTTGACGGCAGATGTGCCTAGTTGCTGCTTTCGCCTTCCGGAGCCGATTGTTCCTGTTCAGCGTCGTCTGGCCGGTCGTCGCGGTCCATCATGCGGTGACGGTTCTTGTGGCGGCGGCGCATGTCGGCACGGCTGAGCGCTCCATCGCCATTGCGGTCGCGCATCTCCACCATGTCGGCCAGCGGGCGCAGATATTCTTCTTGTGTAACTGCGGCGTCGCCGTCACGGTCGAAACGCTGGAACTGGCGCACAATGCGGTGGGCACGGGCTTTCAGGAACAGCTGCTTGAACTCGTCCAGGCTGAGCTTGCCGTCATTGTTGGCATCGAATTCCTTATGCCAGTCCTCCCGGTTGGTGTTGATCTCTTCCTGGGTGATCTTCCTGTCGTTGTTGGCGTCGTAGCGCTCCATCATCTGGCGGACGCGATGACGCTTGCCATGGCCTTTCCAGCCGCGACGATGACCGCGACCATAGCCACCACCGTGGTGGCCACCGCCATAGCCGCCGCCATGATATCCACCGCCGTATCCGCCGCCCTGGCGATGGGCGAAAGCCGTCGTGCCGATTGCGCCGACTGCTATCAATGCAGCCGCCGCAATTGCCATTTTGGAAGTTGTCTTCATTGGTTGATCTCCAAGGTTTGAGGGTTTGTTGTGTATACACGAATGACGTGGCCGAACGGCGAAACCCGACGGGCAGGCAACATTAAACATCGGTCATGTTTGGTCTGGATACCAGATCACCCGAGCCTGCAGGCGCGGGGATAGACCTTGAGCTTGGGCACCCAGTCGCGCTTCAGGGCGGCCTGCATGCCGGTCCAGTAGCCGGTGCCCAGCAGGTCGCCATGCCGGTCCGTGAACACCCGGCGCAAGTCCCTGTCCTCGATGCGCAATCCTGGCAGCATCTCCTCGGGCAGGAATATGATGCCGTCCTCGAAGAACCAGGACGGGATATCCTCCTCGCCATCTTCGCGGTCGGCATTGGTGCGCACCTTCACGTCCACAAGCGGTTCCACGGCGTCGTAGTCGAACAGGTACACCCGGCCATACGGGTTGACGCCGTAATTGCGCGCGTCCAGGTCCCGGTTGAAAATGTTGGCCGCGGCGTTGTTCTTGATGCAGTCGCCGAGTTCAATGATGGCGTCTTCGGCCTGTGCCCTGCTTGCCGTTTCCAGATACAGCGGGATCGGCACCAGTTTTGGTTGCACGATCAGGTGACTGAAGGCGACGCGGTCATCTTCTATCCGGATTGAACTGGCGGCGATTGCAGTCAGTTCTTCCAGCAGCTCTTCATCGAACCAGCTTCGATCCATGGCCACGCGCTGGTAGATGATGTTGTCGAGCATTGAGCCGGTCCGGTTGATCTCATGCACGCGGCGATATTTTTTCAGCACCGCTGCGGTGCCGGGCCACTCGTCCCATTTGTAATGCTCTGCCGGTTCATCGCGGATGACCTTGAGCACGTAGCGTGACTGCGCGGCGGAAAATCCCATGGCGACGGAGCCCTTGAAGCCCGGCGCGGTCGCCAGGCGGTGCGGATCGACAGACAGTTCGCGCGACAGCTCATCCATCACGGCAACCTTGCCGATGTGGTTGTAGCCAATGGTGGAGTAATGCAGCCCGAGCGGCCGGCCGGGCATCAGCCGGCTGAGAAAAGCGCACAGCTCGTGATACCTGGTGTTGGTGACGTGAAAGTTCGCCAGGGTTGAGGAGAACAGGTTATGGGCGTCTGCCTCGCTGGTGATGACGGCATCGGCAAACACCCCGTCCGGGCCGTTTTCGAGCGCGATCAGCAGCGGATGGCCGGTGCCGTCATGGGTGATGATCTGCCCGACGACATAAGCGCCGCGGTTCCGGTAAAAGCCGGCATTGAGGATGGCGATGCTCTGATATCCCATGCCGCCGGCGGAAAAGCCGAACACCTTGTTGATGTGATCGGCGCAGGCTGCGCAGTCTGCCTCCCGGGACCGGAAATGTGCCGTAAGGGCGGGTATCGAGATGATGTTTGCGATCGTGTGCGGGCTGACCATTTCAGCACCGTCGAAGCGCTGGACAATGTGGCTGGCCCGGTTGAGCCAGTTGGTGGTGCGCGCCGGGGTGCGATAGTTGTAGTCAACCCATTTCCAGCGCGTGTCGGAATAAATCAGCCGGTGAACCGAATTCAGAAAGGCGATTGCCAGGTCCCGTTCATAGCGCTGTTCGACCTGTTGCTCGAACAGCTCAACGACCTGTTGCCACAGCCTGCTGTCATCGGTGAGCCCGGGCAGGTGAGAACTTAGATAGAGACG
>JBCCVY010000337.1:0-3746 GCA_039194725.1 Pseudomonadota bacterium | reverse complement strand
GGCGCGACGTCAGACAGTCAACACAACCTCAGGTGGCAGGTCTGTGCTAATTGCCACGCAAGTCTGAAGGAAATGGCTGTTGCTGCGCCGCCGGTCAGGCAGCAGCCGGGTTTTGGGCCGTTTTTCCCGCATCCCGGCTGGCGGTCGCCGACATGGACACCAGCTTGGAGCGCAGGTGGTTGGCCAGGTTCTGTTCAAGGATCGCGCCGATGTCTTCGTTTTTCTGAACGAAGGCGCGCAGCTTGTCGGCGTTGAAGCGCAGCAATTGCATGGGTTCCGAGACCCGCACGGTTGCCGTAGCCGGAGCCCCGGTCCGGTACGTCACTTCGCCGATCACGGCACCTGTGGTTGTGGTGGCGATGGTCTTGCCGTCCACAATCACATCGGCTTTGCCGGAGGCCAGATAGCACAAGTCATCGACCGGCTGTCCCTGGCGCGTCAGTACCGTACCCGGTTCCGCCGTCATCCACAGGCCGGTGTCGAGCAGGGCCCGGGCGCGCTGGCGCGGCAGACCGGCCAGCACGTCACCGATAAACAGCAATTCGTTGTCGCTGAAGCTCAGCCGTGACTGAACATAGTACATGCGCACGATGCCGACGAGGCTGATGGTGATCCAGGAAATCTGGATGATGGCGGACGACAGGTTGAAATGCTGCATCAGGCTGATCAGGACGCAGGAAGCCGCCGCCATGTTGATGGCGGGATAGAGGTAGCCCTGGCCGCGCAGGAGACCGGTTTGCAGCGCCGCGTAGGAGCCCAGATAAAGTGATACGCCCAGTATGCCGATGGCATTGATCAGATCGGCATGGGTTGCAATGTCCGACATCGCCCCGTCCCTCATGTGCCACTTGCAGTGCGGCCTTTCATTTTGGGTTGCACGCTACGGTATTTATGCAATCTGCGCTAGAGTTTGCTGAACGGTTGTACAGAATTAATTCACACCGGCATTGGCGCGGGTTTGCCACTGCCCTCGCTGGCCGCGTAGGGTGGCAGCGATGACACAGACGATTCGCATTATTGGCATTGATCCGGGGTTGAGGCACACAGGCTGGGGTATTGTGGCGGTGCAGGGCACACGGCTGTCCTACGTGGCCGACGGTACCATCAAGTCCGATGCAACCGACGAGTTGTCGGACCGGCTGATGCAGTTGCACGAAAAGCTTACCGAAGTCATTGGCGGCTTTGAACCGGATGAGGCAGCGGTGGAGGAAACCTTCGTCAACAAGGATGCACGGGCCACGTTGAAGCTGGGGCAGGCGCGCGGCATCGCCATGCTGGTGCCGGCCCAGGCGGGATTGCGGGTGGCCGAATATGCGCCCAACCTGGTGAAGAAAACCGTTGTCGGTGCCGGTCACGCCGACAAGCTGCAGATCCAGGCAATGGTCAAGATACTGCTGCCGAAGTGCACCCCGAACTCGGCCGACTCCGCCGATGCCCTGGCCATTGCCATATGCCATGCGCAGCATCGCGGGCCGGCATCGCTCAGTGCAGCGTTGAAGGCGGCGGGATGATCGGCAGGCTCAAAGGCATCGTGGATGAATATGGCGACGACCATGTCATACTGGACGTGGGCGGTGTCGGCTATCATGTTGCATGCTCGGCCAAGACGCTGGCCGCATTGCCATCTGCCGGCGAGGCGGCTGTGCTGCACACCGAGATGCTGGTGTCGGAGAACTCGATCCGGCTGGTCGGGTTTTCCAGTGAAGCTGAGCGGGACTGGTTCCGCCTGCTGGACAATGTGCAAGGCGTCGGCACCAAGGTGGCGCTTGCGCTGCTGTCGACCCTGACCACCGCTGAGCTGACCAATGCCATTGCGCTCGGTGACAAGGCCATGGTCGGCCGTGCCAATGGCGTGGGTCCGAAGCTGGCGCAACGCATCGTCACCGAACTGAAAGACAAGGCGCCGGCCTTTTCCGGCGGCGATACGGCCCTGGCGGCAGTGTCAGGCGCCATGGACGCGCCGCGGCCGACCGCTGCGGCGGAAGCGGTTTCAGCGCTCGTCAATCTCGGTTACGGCCAGTCGCAGGCGGGCGCGGCAGTATCTGCAGCCATGCGCGAGGCCGGTGAGGATGCCGCCACTGAAACCCTGATCCGGCTGGGGCTGAAGGAGCTGGCGCGGTGAACGATCGCCTGATAGAGCCTGCCAAGCGCGGTGAGGATGAGTTCGACACTCATCTCAGGCCGCAACTGCTGGATGAGTTCATCGGCCAGCGCCAAGCCAAGTCCAACCTCAAAGTGTTTATCGAGGCGGCCCGCACCCGTGGCGAGGCGCTGGACCATGTGCTGTTTGCGGGGCCGCCCGGGCTGGGCAAGACCACGCTGGCGCAGATCGTGTCGCGCGAGCTGGGGGTGAACTTCAAGGCCACGTCCGGTCCCGTCATTGCCAAGGCCGGAGACCTGGCTGCGCTGCTGACCAATCTTGAAGACCGTGATGTGCTGTTCATCGACGAAATCCACCGGCTTAACCCGGCTGTCGAGGAAGTGCTGTATCCGGCCATGGAAGACTTCCAGCTCGACCTGATTATCGGAGAGGGGCCGGCGGCGCGGTCTGTGCGCATTGATCTTGCCAAGTTTACCCTCGTCGGAGCGACAACGCGCACCGGGCTTCTGACCACGCCGTTGCGGGACCGTTTCGGCATTCCAGTGCGGCTCAACTTCTATGAAGAAGACGAACTGCTCGACATTGTGACACGCGGCGCGCGGGTTCTCGGCCTTGCCATGACCGAGGACGGTGCGCTTGAGGTTGCCCGCCGGGCCCGCGGCACGCCGCGCATTGCCGGCAGGCTGCTGAGGCGGGTGCGCGACTTCGCGTCCGTCGATGGCACTGCGCAGGTCGACCGGCAGGCGGCCGACAGGGCATTGCAGCGCCTGGAAGTGGACAGCCTCGGCCTGGATGCGCTGGATCACCGCTACCTGAAGTGCATTGCGGTCAATTTCGGCGGCGGGCCGGTGGGAATTGAGACCATTGCCGCCTCGCTGTCGGAGCCGCGCGATGCCATTGAGGAGATCATCGAGCCCTATCTGATCCAGCAGGGGTTCGTGAACCGCACCCCGCGCGGACGCATTCTGACCCCGCATGCTTTCAAGCATCTCGGACTTGCGACACCTGACCTGCTGGCCACCAGGCAGGTGGAACTGTTCGAGGACGACGAGTAGGGATGAGCTTGTCCGGTCATCTTGAAGACGGCGTTCATCACCTGGATATCCGGGTGTACTTCGAGGACACGGACTTTTCCGGCATCGTCTACCACGCCAACTACCTGAAGTTCTGCGAGCGCGGCAGGTCCGACATGCTGCGCCTGGCAGGCGTTCATCATTCAGACCTTGCCGGCGACGGCATACACTTTGTGGTGCGCCACATGCAGTGCGATTTCCAGGCGTCGGCGCGCATAGACGATGTGGTCCGTGTCGAGACCCGGCCGAAGCGTGCATCGGGTGCGCGACTGGTGCTGGTGCAGGCGGTGAAACTTGCCGAAAAGGTGCTTTTTGAAGCAGAAGTGACACTCGCGCTGATCAATGGCGCCGGACGGCCGCAACGGATTCCACCGGAATTGATGCGCGCAATGTCGCAAGCGTGAACGCATCGATAGTATCGGAAGTAACCTTCTGTTAACTAATCTAGCCTTTAAAAAAGATTTAAAACGAAAACGACCAATTAGTGGAAAATGGTTAGTATGCATGAAGTTTCAAATCATACAATTTTTTCAATGTATTCATAAAAAAATACTTCAAACTTAAGATATCTT